>CAKPXW010000044.1 GCA_934202505.1 uncultured Bacilli bacterium
TTAGCCAAACTACAGCATGAGGATTACTTAAATCAATACATGCGGAATATCCTTCCCACCATTTGCAAATAAATACATCATTATTAGCATCTTTTATTAACAAATCTTTCTTTTTAAGTTCTTCATAATTAGGTGTATTTAAAGATATGTATGGTGTCATCCAAACTGTTACAAAAAAGCCCATAGATTTTAATGTATCAATCATCTTTTTTGGATCATTAAATTTACTTTTAGAGAAAGAAAATTGTCCATAATAATCTTCCCATCCATCATCAATAATAATTTCTCCTGGATCTAAGTTTGCTTCTAGAATACTTGAAGTATAATTAAGTATTTTCTCTTGATTTACATCTTTATTAAGTTCCATCCAAGTACAATATTGGGTATTTGTAAATAAACGAATAAAAGGATGTTTTCCATTAAAATTATAATATTTTTCTTTTATATATTTATACGCTTCTAAAAAGGAGTCTTTTTGACCTACATCCATTTTACCATTAGAACTTACTTCTAAAATACCATTTTTAAGTTCATAGGCAAAATATTTAGGAGCTACTATATACTTTCCTTTACTACTCATCAAAATAGGATTTACTTCATTATATGATTCACTTTTTGTGGCATCAAATTTAATATTTGAATTAATATCATATGGCATATTAACAGTTTCATCAATACATCCACTATACCAAACTTCATCATTATCAATTTGAAACTTAATTTGATTTTCCATATTTATTTTTCCCCACTATTAATATTGTTAATATGCTAACTAAAAATATGATAGTAGATACATTACTACCACTACCCTTGCATCCTTTTTTTGTGGCTTTATCTTTTTTAAAGAAAATTTCTTTATTTGTATTCCCAACTTTTATTTCATAAATTTTATTATTTTCATTATTTGAAAGATCTTTGCAAGACACAATTAAATAATAAATTCCTTCTACATCAAATGTGACTTTTTCTAAATTTAAGTCTATTTCTTTACCATTTGGAGCATATAAATTTGTTTTGACATTAACTTTTCCATCATGAGCATCAATTGCTTTTATTGAAGGAATTATAAACTCACTATTAAGTGTATAACTATTATTAATTGTACCATCAATAATAATTTCTGGAGCATCTGTATCACAGATATCTATTTTCTTTATAGATACAGGACCTGAAACAATATTAGAAAAGCCTAAATAAATAAATCCTTCATTATCCGAAATTGTAGAAGCTAACACTGAATTATTAAGTTCATAATTTTTATTTATTTGACCATTTACAATAAACACTATGTTATCTGTATTTTCTTTTTTTCTTAAAGATAATGTTAAATTGTTATTATTTCCTCCAGCATAAGAGTGGTTTGCTACAACCATTCTTCCACCAGAAAGTGGTTTGTAGTCAATATTACAATAATACATTCCATCATTATCTTTATAAATTAATACATAAAGTCCTGGTGCTGATGAATTTTTAATATAATCTTGTTCATCAAAATAATATTGAGAAAAGCAAGCGTAACGAGTAAAGTTAATTCCTAGCCAAGCTCCTTTAAGGGTTGATAGTTCAACATTTAGTTGAATTCCTTCTTCAAGTGAAAAAGGTAACATACAATAACTATTTCCTGAAACAACAATGTTATCATCAACCATACTAATAGCCCCTTTATAATGAGACATATCTTTAGTTAATGTATAAGGATCTTGACCATGAGTATTATATTTTACATATACTCTTGAAAATAATTTGCTTGTTCCGTATTCATTTGTAGCAGAATAATATATTTTATGTTCTCCAACGATTGTTGGCTTAAATAAATGATTATTGATTTTTACTTCATTTCCTTCTGGATCAACTACACTTGTTTTAAGTTCATATTTGCTTCCATCAGGATAAGATAAAGGTTGTATGAAATAATTTTCTCCTACTCTACCATTTTTTTCAGGAATTGTATTCCAATAAATAATAGGCATATTAGGAGCAATAACTGCCGCTAAGGAAAATTTATCAGTATATGTGTTATTTGCCATGTCAGATGCTTTTATTTCAAAAGTATAAATTCCTTCATAATCAGGAATAAAAGATTTTGCATTTTTTCCAAGATCAATTGTATTATTATAAGGATCTTGACATGTTAGATAATAATCAATATTTTCATCGACATTATCAGTAAATTTAATTTCTGGAAAAACATATTCCTTCATAGCATAAATTTCTTCTGGCAAGTGATATTTAAAATCATTAGGAGTAGGTTTTTTACCATCTTTTAAAGGCTCATTTTCATTTATTGCTATTTTAAAAATCTTAATTCCTAAATAATGTAAGTTAATGTAATTATCTGGTGTCGCAATTGTTTCACTAGTGCCGCATGAATGAACTCCATTTTTACAATTGTCATTTTTACAATTAACTTTTGATTGAACTAATTCAATTTTTAAATAAGCTTTCTTTAATGAACGAACATAGTTTGATAAATCTATTTCTTCTACAAACTTTATGTTTTCTCTTGCAGAAATTGAATATATACAATTGTTAAAATTTTCAATATTTTCACTTACATAAAAATTTATTTTATTTTCTTGTGCAACTATTTCATTATTTTGATTCCAGTTTTTTAAAGTTATATCAATATGCAATCCATTTAATAATCTACTTTCATCCCCTAGAGTGTATATTAAATAAGAATTATCACTAATCAATACAGGATCTCCCCAAGAAGATGAAGGAACTGCTCCATGGTCTTTACTACCATCTCCTGATATATCTTTTATGCTACTTGCTTTAGACATACTAACTGGATTTGTATCAAATGCATCATCATAATTAAAAGATGAGCTAGCATTTACTATCAATTTATTATTACTTGCTATATTAGATATAAATGGAAAAAGAAGTAAACTTATTAAACTAATTATTTTATACTTTTTCATAATAACCCCCTATAGTTTTAATCCACTTGATACAACACCTTCAACATATACTTTATTAGTAAAGAAGAACAAAATTATTAAAGGTGTCGAAGCAAGTAAATATGCTGCAAAAGAAACTGGTAAAGATGTTGTCGAATCATAAAATTCTACTTTCAATCCAGCTGCAATTGTATATTTTTCTTTGCTCATAATTAACATTGGCCAACCAAAATCTCCCCAAGCTCCAGTAAATTGCATTATTGCTATCGTTGCAAGTATTGGAAAAGCTAATGGAATAGCAATATATAAATATTTTTGAAAATCATTACAACCATCAATTTCAGCTGATTCAAATAAAGCATTTGGTAAACTTCTAAAGTAACAGATTAATAAAAATGTTGTTCCAGTTGAAAAAGTTGGAGGTAAAATTAAAGCCCAAAGAGTATTATTTAAATGTAAATTATGAAATAAGCTAACTGTAGGAACAAGAGTTAATACTCCAGGAACCATATTTAAGCCTAAAATCAAGACAAATAACACTTTAGAACCTAAAAATTTTAATTTGGATATAGAAAAGGCTGCCATAGAAGTTACAAATATAGTTGTAATTGTACTAATTCCTGCAACTAAAATAGTTCTTAACATATATGGAGCTATTCTTTTATAAGCAAGAACAACATTTTCTCCTCTTAATGGAAATGTAGGAATCCATTTATATAATAAATATTGATTTGGTGATTTAAATGCACACCAAAAAGCCATCATCAAAGGAAATAATCCTAAAAAGAATAAAATACAAATAATAACATTTAAGATTATTTGACTAGTATTACTTTTATGCATTGTTATCCTCCTTTGAATTTAAAAATCTATATGTAACTATCGTGATTAACATAATAACAATAAATAGTATAACTCCAATCGCTGAGGCTTTTCCTATGCTTTGATTTGTATTAACTAATTGATACATATAATAAGCAGGAACATGAATTTTTGTTCCAACACGATCAGCAAATAAAAGTTGATTTGAATAATCTTGGAATATATTAATAATTCCAAAAACAACAATATATTTTATTTGACCAATTAAATATGGTAAATCAATTATTAATATTCTTCTAAATGTTTTACAACCATCAACCTTACTTGCTTCAATAACATCACTTGGAATATTTGCAAGTCCTGAATATACAATAATTGCTGATACTCCAGGTAGCCATGGAAATCCCATAAAAATTAAAGAACCAATAATATGATTTCTATCTAAAAAATCGATGTTTTTGCTTGTAATATGTAAAAGTTGTAATAATTCATTTAATAATCCGCCTTCATACGAATAAATGTTTGACCAAATAAGAGAATATACAATTGATGGACAAACAATTGGAAGTAAAATTAAGATTCTATATAATGATTTTAATTTTTTGTTTTTAACTAAATATATCAATTCTCCATAAACAAAAGGAATTGTACAATTAATAATAAAACGTGGAGTTTGTAATAAAAACATCGTTTTAATTGATGATAAAAAGATAGGATCTTTGAATAACTCTTTATAATTACTTAAAGAAATTGATCCTTTTAATGGGTCAGTAATTTTTTGTAAGTCAAAAAATGACATTAATATTCCTCTAATTGGAGGATATATTGAAAAAACTGCAAGGCCTATCACTAAAGGCAAAGCCATTAGATAAGCCATATAATGGCGTTTAATATACTTAATCATTTTCTTTTAATCCTTTGGTTTTTTTACCATTTTTAATGTAATAGCAGTTTTGGCATTTACTTCCCAAATTATTGAATTACTTTGGTCTCTAATTACTATTTCAACATCTTCAAGTTTTACAAACGCCGTTGCTGTGTATGGTGTATAAGTTAAGGTAGCATACCCATCATTATCAGTTTTTGTCGTATATGCTACCATACTTCCCGCACTTGGAAGAGCGTATATTTCATGATTTTTACAAGGTTTATTAAAATGAGTAACTTGTACTTTAATTGTTACACGCTCTTTTGAATCAGCATATGGAGTTTCATTGGAAATATATGCAATATCAATGTCATATGTTTTAGCCCAAATACAATCAAAGATAAAACCTATTGAAAAAAAAGCAATTAAAGATAAAGCAATTATGTATTTTAATTTTAGCTTTAACTTATGTTTTTTCATATATTCCATCCAGTTGTATCAATATTTAAACTTGATACTAACTTTAATGCTCCTTTTATTTGCTCATCATTTAATGTGATAAAAAATTCATTGGAAGTTGTTTGACCAGTTACCCAGTTAGCAAATGATGCATTGATAACAGTATTGTTAGCATAAATAAAACCAAGAGGCCATTCTGAGTCATTAATTTGAGGGAATTCTTTCTCGAACCATCCAGCATCATCAAGTATAGAAGGATGAGAATTTGTTTTAATAGCTGGTAATCCATTACTATATTCTTCAACCATTGAAGTAATAGCATCTGGTGTTGTCAAATACATTAAAAAGTCAATAGCTTTTTCTAATAATTCATCATTTCCTTCTACTGCAGGTTTTAAGATATTAAACGACATTAATACTGAACTTTCAAAGCCATCATTTATCTTGCCATATTCAATATTTGAAGCATAAGATGAAGTATCACTTTGTAATACTGCAGGCACAAACATATCGAAATCAAATTGACGAACTGTATCTGATAATTCATTAGTATAATACCAAATACCTTGACTTTTCATAGCAACTTTTCCTTCATCCCATTTTCCTGTCCATTCACTTATTGATTGCCAACCAGTTGGTAAAAATTCGGAATAGTATTTATATGCTTGATTGTATAAAGCCTTAGCAGTAGGGCAGGTATTAGGATCAAATTTCTTTTCAAGAACTGCTCTTAATAATTCATTAGTAGTTGTTTTACCATCATTGTTATAGTCTGTTTCACTCATCATTGCTTTAGCAAAACCTGGTGCTAAGTTATATTTAAAAGCCCAACTATCTGATAAACCAATAGATGAGTCACCAGAATATGGCGCAAAAGCATAATCTACACTTGATATTTTCTTAACTTGATCAGCTAAAGTTGTCATTTCTTTCCATGTTTTAGGAGTACTTAAATTGTTTTCTTCAAATAATGTTTTATTATAAAATACACTAGTTGCACATCCAGCATCTAAAACAAAAGGTATGGAAACGATTTGATTTTTAGCATTTAATACTTCTTTATCTTGCCAAACATAATCATAAAACAAATCTTTCCAATGTTCATTTCCTTCAACATAAGGATTTGGTCTTTCTAAATATGAAGTTAAATCTACATATAAATCATCTTCTTGCATGCCTGTTCCAAAAGTAAATCCGATAGCTGGACATTTTTTTACATTGATTTGATTATTAAACCACGTTCTAATATTTCCTATATTATCAGTTGGTTTTGCATAATCTGTTGCCCAAGTAATTTTAGTACCAGTAAGTTTCTCATAAGATGCTGCTATATATCTACTAGCATTTATTGGATTTGGTTGATCTGGTGTAGGTTTTTCATTTAGAGTAGGCATTAATGAATGTAAATCTACATAAAGTGAACTTTTTGTTAGATCAGTGTCATCTTTTTTACAAGATGTAACGGAAAATGCCATACACATAAATAAAAATGCTGATATTTTTCTTGTTTTCATATTTATTCCACCTTTCATAATAGACAATAATTGCACCTTAATGATGCAATTATTGTAATAAGTTTATCTTATATTAATGTTTTCTTTTTTTAAATAGTAATGTTCCTAATAAAGCAATTAATCCAAATCCTGTTGTAGAAGCCATTCCTTTACAACCTTTTTTAGTTGGTTTATCAGAAGAATTATTATCTGAAGATGTTGATGAAGAATTTTCACTTGATATTTCAGAAATAGTTTCACTTGGACTTTCTGAAGGAGTTTCACTTGGACTTTCTGATGGTATTTCTGAATGATCATCAGAAGGTTTATCAGGAGTTGGGTCTATAACTTTTTCCCATTTAGCAAATAATACAATATCTGCTTTTAAAGTTCCATCTATAGTATCGATTTTAGAGATTTCTTCAAATGTAGGCTCTGTATACCAACCTTTGAATACATAGCCGTCTTTTGTTGGATTTTCTAATGTAATATTATCTTTTGAAGTATATTTTGAAGGATTGTTTAAAGAATTTATACCGCCATCTAGCATATACATTATTTCATATTTTAAAATAGTATATTTAGCATAGATGGTTGTATCTTCCGTTGGTCTAAAGTCTGCTGTTAATACTGTTGTAAATGCATCATCTAAATACCATCCATCAAATGTATATTCATCAACAGAAGGAGCTTCAAAACCATTTAGCATTTTTCCTTTTACTTGTTTTTCATCTATAGTTAAAATAGTTCCATCTAATCCTTTATAAGTAATATTTACCATTTCGGCTACTTCTTGAGTATAAGAAAAATCTACGCTACCTAGTTTTACACCAACCATAAATAAATCTTGAACATTTCCAAGAGATTTAGATTGATTTAAAGCTACTTTAACATATATTGTATGTTCACCATTAGCAATTGAATCTAAAACTATTGATTGGAAATCTACGAATTCATTAGCCATATTATGACCAGATGAAACACCTAAAGATTGTACTTCACTTAAACTATTTTCTGTAAGGCCAGCATAAACTTTAATTGAATTTTCATTATGTGCTGTTCCATCATTTTGATTCCAAATCTTAGCATTTATTGCTAAACTTAAGGAAGTAAATAAACCTTCATCAGCAACTAGTTTATACATTAAGTAAGATTCATCAGCAATTTCTACATTAGTTCCCCAAGTACCAGGAACTAAACCATGTTCATTGTAGTCTCCATTAGCATTTACTACTTTATAAGCATCTATTGTATCACCAGCTGAAGTAAATACATCTTTTATATGTGTGTATTCAATAACTGGTCCTTGATAGTCTTTTTCTTTGATTGTAAATTTTATACTTTTAATTTTTACACCTAACATATTTAATTCTTGTTCTGTGCCAGTTGCTTTAGATTGAACCATTTGAATTTTAACAAATATTTTAGTGTTTTCATTAGCATAATATGATAAATCTAATTGTTCTAAATCATGCATATCAAAAGTGCCATCAGCATTATATGCTTTAACAAGTTCATAATTTGCAGCATCAGTGCTTACAAACACTTTAATTTTATTTTCATCATGTGCTGTTCCATCATTTTGATTCCAAATCTTAGCATTTATGTCTAATTTTAAAGATTCAAAAGTTTTATTTTCATTAGCTATCAATTGATATACTAAGTAAGATTCATCAGCTATAGCTACATTAGCACCCCAAGTGCCAGGAACTAAACCATGTATGTTAGCATCACTTGATACTCCAGCTTTTAAATAAGCATCAAAATTACGTTCAGTAGTAAAATCATCTTCTATTGTAATATTTGTATCTTCAATAGGAGTTGATATTGTTTGCGTAGAAGTAAATTTGATTTTAGCGACTTTTACTCCAAGCATCCATAAATCAACTGATTCTCCAGTAGCTTTAGTTTGAATTAATTGAACTTTTACATATATTGATTTTTTATTAGCTGCATATGTTGTTAAATCTATTTGATCTAAATCAACAAATTCTCCACCTTGTACGCCAATTCTTGTAACTTCATTAAAGTTTGTATTATCTTCACTAACAAAAACCTTTATAGCATTTTCATTATGCGCTGTTCCATCATTTTGGTTCCAAATCTTAGCATTTATATCTAATTTTAAAGATGATAAAACATTTCCTTCATCAGCATCAATTTTATAAACTAAATAAGATTCATCAGCAATTGTAACGCTTCCTCCCCAAGCACCAGGAACTAAGCCGTGAGGATTTCCATTTGCTCCATCTCCGCCAACACCAACTTTTTCAATTGCCTTACAATTATCAGGACTTACAACTAAAAAATCATCTTCTACAACACTTGTTGCTTCTTCTTCAGCATGCAAATTTACATATGAAGAATTTACTAGTGTAGTAGAAATACATAGGCTTGATAGTAATAAAACACCCAAAACATTTTTTTTCATATTTTTTCTCCTATAAATAATAAATTAATTTCTAATCTTATTGTAATACTATTTAAAATGTATACAATGTAAAATTTTTACAAAATATATACTATTTTTACTAAATATAGCCTTATTATGCTTTTTTTACAAAATTATATTAATTTTTTTTATATTATAATGTATACTCTATTTAGAGGTGACTAATAAAATATGGATGAAATATTAAAAAATCATTTTTCTAAATATTTAGAAGATGATGCTCATCTTGGGTTCTTTCCAAATTTTATAGGTTCTGAATTATGTGCTTTTAATAAAAAGCCTTGCCATCATCAACAAAATGATTATACTTTTCATTTTATTTTAAGTGGCACTGGATATATTAAAGAAAATGGAAAAACAATTAAATTAAAAGCTAATGATGTTTTTTTCTTTCCACCAAATAGTCTTGAAAATAAAGATACACTTTACTTTCAAGATTCCAAAAATCCATGGAGTTATATTTGGTTTAATATTAGTGGAGAAGAAACAAAAAAACTTCTTTTACTAACTAAAATGGATATCAACAACAATTATTATTCAATAAGAAATGCACATGAATTAAAAAAAAGATTAGTTGAAATGATTGAAATTGCCAAAAACACTCCTAAAAGAAATGTTTCATTTTATTTGCCTTTTATAATGGAATTTTTTGCAACCATAGCTAATGAAAGACAAATAGATATTAAAGAAGATAGCAAAAAAGAAAAAAATGTAAAATTGATTTTAGATTATATTGAAAATAATTATCAAGATAGTAATTTTTCAATTCAAGATATTGCTGATAAGATGTATTATAGTATCGCTTATGTCTCTAAAATTTTTTCAGAAACTATGAATAAAACTCCTATTGAATATGTAACATCTCTTAGAATGTTAAAAGCTAGAGATTTACTTAGATGTAAAAATTATACTATTGCCCAAATATCTGAAATAGTTGGATATAAATCACAATTTTATTTTTCTAAAAAATTTAAAGAATTTTTTGGAGTTCCTCCTAAAGAATATAATAAATAGAAAAGGATATTATTATGAACGGAATATGGCTTAAAGATGAAATAAATACAATAAATATAACTGCATTATTTACATTATCTTTAAAAGAAACACAAAATTTTAAAATGGAATTAATTGCAGGAGCAATTTTTAAAGTTTATGTAGATAGAAAAATGGTTTTTTTTGGGCCTATGAGAACAGCGCACCGTTATGCAAGAAAACATATATTAAACTTAAATGGAAAAGACATTCAAATTTTTGTTAATAATCCTAATATAAAGACATTTTCTTTTTTAAAGGCAAAACCTTATTTTTATTGTAACGTTTTGGCTGATAATAAAACATATACTTCTTCTGATTTTATAGTTTATAAAGATAATAGACGTATTAAAAAAGTTCCAAGATATTCTTATCAAAGAGGATTTGTTGAAAGTTATATTTTTAATGATGAAAAAGATTTTATAGAAGTTGAAACTGTAGAGGTAATACTTCCTACAATAATTGATAATATAGTTCATTACCCAAGTCTTGATATAATAAGTGACTATAAAGAAATAGAACAAGGATATATTAAAAAAACTGATAACCATAATATTCCTTATCAAAGATATTTCTATCAAATTGGAACTTTGCTTGAAGGATATTTATTTAAAGATTGTCAAGATAATCCTTTATATGATTATGTTAGTTTTGCAAATAGCATAGAAAAAACCGACACTGAATATCATTTATTCAAATTTGATCATTCTTATACTGGATTTATTAATTTAGATATAGAAGTTATAAATCCAGGTAATGTTTATATTGCTTTTGAAGAAATAATGCTTGAAAAAAATGGGGTAAAAACTTTAAATATTTTAAGAAATGAAACAAATAATTGTTTTAAATATAAGTTAAATAAAAAAGGCACTTATCATCTTACATCATTTGAGCCTTACACTTATCAATATGTAAAAATTATTTGCCCTATAAATTCTAAAATAAAAGTAAGTATTACAGAATATGTAAATCCTGATTATAAAAATTTTAAATTCAAATCAACTGATGAGAACTTAAACTTAATTGTTGAAGCTGCTAAAAACTCTTTTGCTGCTAATGCAGTGGATTTATTAACTGATTGTCCATCTAGAGAAAGAAGTGGTTGGTTAAGTGATAGTTATTTTTCATCAGTTGCTGAAAGAGTTTTAACTGGAAGTAATTTAGTAGAAAAAGCCTTCTTACAAAATTATGCTTTAGCTGATACTTCAGGATTACCAAAAGGAATGATTCCTATGAACTATCCATCTGATGATTATGATCATATGTTTATCCCAAACTGGGCAATGTGGTATATAATGCAAATAATCAAAAGTAATGATAAAGATATAATAAATGAAGCAAAGGATAGAGTCTATGGCATATTTAATTATTTTAAAAGTAAGGAAAATGAATTTAATTTACTTGAAGATTTAGATTCTTGGGTTTTTGTTGAATGGAGTAAAGCTAATGATAAAGAGCACATTAAAGGTGTTAATATTCCTTCAAATATTCAATATCAAAGGATCCTTGAAGATGCTGGAAAATTATACAACGAGCCTCAATGGATAGAAAAAGCTTTGAAAATAAGAAAATATATTAAAGAAAAGGCTTTTGATGGATTATTACTAGTTGATAATTTAATTCGTGATGAACACAATAATTTAATTAAAACTAAAAATTTTACAGAAACCTGTCAATATTATGCCTTTTGGTTTAATGCAATTAATAAACAAGAATATTTTGAATTATATGATTTATTAATGAATAAATTAGGAGCCAATAAAGAAAAAGGCTTTATGGAATATGTAGAAAAACCAAATATGATATATGGAATTTATATGCGTCTTGATTTATTAATGAAAGATGGCAATAGAAAAGAAATTATTAAGGAAGTAAAGCATTATTTTAAAGATATGGCCAAACTAACAAAAACCCTTTGGGAACATACTTCTAATAGTGCTAGTTTAAATCATGCTTTTGCTTCTTATTGTTTAAAATATATTATCTTCGCTTTAACATCATATGATGTTATGAGTCATACATTTATTGATAATAAAGGAATTGGCATTGATTGTGAAATTTCTATTCCATTAGATATAAATAACAAAAATAAGCTTATTATTAAATCTATTAACAATGTTATTTCTCATTCTTAGCATAAAAATAAGATTTATCTTTCATTATCAAAAAAGTCCAGAATCAACTGGATTTTTTTATATTATGTAGACAAAAAGGCTATTTTTCCTTTAATTCTACTATTAGTAGAATCCAAAATTAATAGTAGTAGAGTCACTTTTTTCTTAAATAGAATTATTTAAGAACAATTAGAGTTACATATTATCTAGCAAATATTATAGTAATTACGAAGGTGATAGTATGAGCAAAAACTTTGAAGAAATTAAAGAATTGAAAAACATAAAAAAAGAAATAAAAGATAGTTACTTAGAAGAAAAACAATAT
>CAKPXW010000045.1 GCA_934202505.1 uncultured Bacilli bacterium
AACTAAAACACCATCACGAGATAATTTTCTTCTATCATTAATTACAACATTACCAACATCACCAATTCCAATACCATCAACCATTATTTCATTTGCTTCAATGTTTTCAATATTTCTAACTAATTCACCATTTTCAAAGGTTGCAACCATGCCATTATCATATACTAAAATATTACTATGTGTATATCCTAAAGATAAAGCAAGTTTAGCATTTTCAACTAATTTTACATAATAGCCACGAACTGGCATATAATATTTGGGCTTAAAAATATTTAATAGGGCTTTTAGATCTTCGCTACCTCCATGCATAGAAGCAATTTCTTTTGAAATATTAAGAACTTGTGCACCTGTCATATATAATTTATCAAGAATTCTTGCAAATGATAATTCAGTACCAGTGTGTGCACCTGATGCAATTACAAAGGCATCTTCTTTAGAAAATTTTAACTTATTTTCTTGATTATTTTGATCAGCTATATTAGATAAAATTTCAAACACTTTATTGCCAAGCTCACTAACTAATATTACACAATCTCTTTCATAAATGTTAGTAGTAAATAGGGCATCAGGTATATTAATTTCTGGAAATTCATGTTTAATTAATTTTATAGTTTCTTTAGCTTGCTCTGTATATAGAAATACTTTTCTTCTACTACTCATTGCTGCATCTAAAATTTCTTGTACTTGGAAAACTGTTTGACCATAAATAGATATGAAAATTCTTCCACGAACATCATCCATAATTTGAATAAGTTTATTTAACATACGATTGTTAGGGGCAATAAAACCATTATAAGTAGAGTTATAAGATTCAGATAATAATAGAAAAGTCCCTTTTTTGGCAAGATCATACATTCTACCAACATTTGTATTGTAAGGGAATTTAGCAGAAAAATCTAAAATAAAGTCTCCACTATAGACAATTAAACCATTATTTGTTTCTAATGCATAACCACAAGCATCAGGAACACCATGTGTAACTGCAAAAGTATGTATTGTAAACCCATTAACTTCAAAATCGGCATCACTGCCTACAGGATGAAATTTTACATTATTAATTTTCTTTTTAAATCTTTTAGCAGTATGCATTAATGATAATAGAGTAAATTTTGTTCCATAAACATGACATTCATCTTGAATTCCTTCAATAATAAATGGTAAAGCACCCATATTTTCATCGTGACCATGTGTTAGGAAAAATCCAACAATTTTATTTTTATTATCAAGCAAGTATTGATATCCTGGAAGTATTACATCAATACCAAGTAATGCTTCTTCTGGGTAGCGAAGACCAGCATCAAATACAAATAATTTTTCATTATAATTTACAACATATAATGATTTACCATTTTCATCTAGCCCACCTAAGGCAAAAACTTTAATTTTTTCTAGCATATAATTTCCTTTCAAAAAGTAAACTTTAATTTTAGTATATAAGAATTTAGTGATTTATACAAGAAAAAAGAAAGAATTATCCTTTCTTCTTTTCTTTATTTAATGTAGTTAATGAATCTATAAAAGTTAATGCCATAGAAATATCTTTACGATATCCACGTATTAAATCTTCATCAACCTTTTGCTTTGGTTCAAGTTCAGCATAATAGTGATTATTATCAATAAACAAAATGATAGTTTTCTTTCTAACAATTGCTGATATTGTTCCTTTTGCTTGCGTTTTTAAATAATATAATCTTTCTAATAATCCTTGAATGTCCATAGTTGGTTTATTTTCACCATAGTATACTTCAAAATTGTCTGAATATTTTTTGATTTTTATTGGAAGTATATTAGGAGTATTAGTAGTCGACATTAATTTTTCTTTAGATAATGATTGTTGAGCTTTTCCTAGAATTTTAACTTCTATTCCACTTTCATTTGTATAAGGAATAACATAAACTCTTCCAAAGAAGTATTTAACATTGATTTTGGCAAGCTTTTTGGGATTATTCTTTTTAGGTAATTTTTTTGTTGCTGAGTAATTTATAGTAGCACTTTCAATTGTTTGATTATTATAAGTAAATGAATAATAATCGGTACATAAATAATCTTCAGCTTTATCTGTAGCGACATTAAATGATTCAAAAGTTTCTTTAGTAAAACCTTTTTTCTTTGAAAACTTTAAATCAGTTACTAATCCTTCTACAGATGCTTCAATAATAAGTTTTGTTAAGTGATTTGTCATTGGAACATTAACACAAATCATAAAAATAAATAAGGCAATTATGGTTCCCATAATATAAGTCATTGACTTACTTAAATCGCCTTTTCCATCTTTAAAATTAAAAATATAAATTAAAATAAATCCAACAAGGATGATTAAAGCCATTCCTCCATATTGAATAATTTTACTCATTTTACGATATTTTTCAGCTTTTTTCATAAAAATTCCTTTCTAAATAAAAACAATAATTTTTACTCCTACATATTATACACTTTATATGTGTTTTTTTTAAGTTTTTTTTAAAATTATTTCGAAAAGAATTTATTTTTTTTAAAGGTTAATTTTTATAATTTGCACCATTTTAAGCTTTACCAAATAAAGTGAAAATATAAGTCTCAGATAATATGCAAATATTAAACTAATAGACGATTTTTTTACGCTTATGATTAAAGCAATAATCAAATAGGAAAAACTATCTCTTTTTCTAAAGATGATAATACAAGTTATACTTACAAATATGATTAAAGAAATTACAAAATATTATTATTGATGATTTAACTTATAAAATCGAATATGGTTTATTTGATACTATTTCTGCTTGTACAACTACTTATAAAAATAAAACCTTTAAAAATACTTACTTATATCTTGCTAGTATAAATAATAATGAATGCAAATTATCCTCATTAATTAATAATTAAACATTTTCTATTGATGGAAATAATCAAGAAAGTATTTATTATTACTATGACGCTCAATGAATAACAGGATTTAAATATCAAGGAAAATTCTATATTTATTTAAAAGACTTGACTGGAAACATTATAGAAATTTATAATGTGTTTGACATTACTGGTGATTTGTATACTGGGTTGTATATTGGATTTAATCTTATATCAAGATTATCTACTATAGGTGGTAACGCTTATAGAAACTCAAAAATATCATTTGGAGTAATCCAAGCAAGTAAAACAGGAAAGCATATTCAAGATATTATCAAATGGAAGGGAATAAGGTTAAATCAGTTACTCATTATGGAAAAGGTATTACTCCTAAATATAGAATTGATGTATTGGGCCGCCCACACAATGGACTATTATTACCACATAAGCATAATTTTCTTATGAATAATGGCTTTGTTGATGATATAAAATATTTATTATGGTTATTACTTGGTAATTGGAGGTAAAATTATGAGCACTTTTATATGGGGAAAAGTTAAATTACATAAAAAAATAATTATGAACAACTACCAAAGAGATAACATTTTAGTTTTTTTTAGTAATTTAAAAAATGATTTATTCCAAATTAATCTAGAAGAAAATGAAATATATTTTAATATTGCTTGTGGATATAATAAAATGATTGATCCAGCATTTTATAAAATGAATTATTTAAATTGCGATGAAGCATATTTTTCTATTAATGCTATAAAAAAAGATGATGATATACAATCTTGTCTTAAAAGCCTTTATTTACGTATACTGAATCTTCAAAATGTTATTAAAGAAATTCTTGATAACAAAAATGTTGAAAAAATAACATATTTTCATACTGATTCAGGTAATGAAAATTCAATTAATGAATATGAATTAGTTAATTGGAATATAGATGAATTTGCTAATAAATTTTTTGCAGAAATTATAAACAATAAGGGATTTACTCCGACAATAAAAGTAATTTTTAATAAAACATATAATAATTAAAATAGTAACTACATTATACTATTTTAAGTCCAAAACACAAATAAGAAAACTATAATATGTATTTAGTGTAAGATAATTGAATAGTAGTAATGAATTAGAAAATTTATAATTAATGAAAAATAACAAATAAATAACATATTACTTTCAAAAGCAAAAACTAGGTAGGTTTACTCAATTGGTAGACTTATCTTTTATTTTTATAATGAGATTTAAATTATTAAATAATCCTCAATAATATTTATTTTCTTTTTTTATTTATTCAAATCATTTATAATGTTTAAGGTGATAGAAAAATGGAGAAAATTTTAAAAAAATCACATGACCTTTTTTTACAAAAACTAAATAATAAGGATATTGTTGTGGATATGACTATAGGTAATGGAAATGACACATTATTTTTATGTCAAAATTTTTCTTTTGTTTATGGATTTGATATTCAACAAATTGCTTTAGATAATACAATGAAACTTTTAGAAGAAAACAATTTACATAATTATAAATTAATTGTAGATTCTCATACAAATATTGACAATTATATAAATAGAGAAATAGGAGGCGCTATATTTAATCTTGGTTATTTACCAAATGGTGATAAAAATATCACAACACTTTCTCATTCAACAATAATTGCTCTTGAAAAAACTTTAAAATTAATTAGAAGAAAAGGAATTATTGTGATTGTTATTTATGATGGACATGTACAAGGTAAAGAAGAAGCAAAAAATATAGAAAATTATTTAGCAAACTTAAATCAAAAAGAATATGATGTTTTATTATATAAATATATAAACCAAATTAATAATCCACCATATCTTTATTGTATTTTGAAAAAATAGGAGGATTTTATGCAAATAGTAGTAGCAAGTAATAATCTTGGAAAGATCAAGGAATATCAGCAATTATTAAAACCGTTTAATATTGATGTTTTAACAATGAATGATGTCAATGTACATGGTGAAGCTGATGAAACAGGAGAAACATTTAAAGAAAATTCATTGTTAAAAGCATCGTATGTAAAAAAATATACTAATTTACCAATAATTGCCGATGATTCAGGACTAGTTATTGAAAAACTTCCCGATTTACTTGGAGTACATTCTGCTAGATTTTTAGGGCATGAAACGCCATATAATATAAAAAGAGCAAAAATATTAGAACTTTTAGAAGATAAAAACCGTGATGCTTATTTTGAATGTTGCATTACACTATTGAATTATGATGACAAAGTAAATCAATTTCAAGGGCGTGTTAATGGAAAAATAGCAAATCAAGAAAGTGGCGTTAATGGCTTTGGCTATGATGCAATTTTTATTCCAAATGGATATAGTAAAACTTTTGCAGAACTTGATGAAAAAGAAAAAAATTCAATTTCTCATCGAGGAATTGCTGTAAAAAAATTGATAGAATTTTTAAAGGAGAATTATAATGAAAATACTATTAACAAATGATGATGGATATCAAGCACAAGGAATTAATATTTTACGAAAAGAATTAGAAAAAATTGCTGAAGTTATTATGGTTGCACCCTATGACATACAAAGTGGAAAAGGAGCAGCTTTAAATTGCTGGAATGGCAATAAAGTTCATAAAATTGATGAAAAGACTTATGCAGTAGAAGGTACTCCTGTAGATTGTGTAACCTTTGCTCTTGGCTTTTTAAATACAAAATTTGATTTATTAGTTTCAGGATGCAATGAAGGTTGGAATATATCTTTAGATACAATGTATTCTGGAACATGTGGAGCCGCTTTTCAAGGGCTTGCTTGTAATTTAAAATGCATTGCCTTTTCAGCTAAAAATATTGAAAATTTTACCCAAATTAATAAATATGTTTTAGATACATTAAATTATATTTTTGAAAATAAATTATTATCCAAAAAATATTATTTAAATATTAATTTGCCAGATAAAAATGTTGATTATAAAGGTTTAATGATTACGCATACCCAAAAGCAAATATTATCATATACTATAAATGAAAAGTTATCACATGATGATGTATATTATTTTACAAGACATGGAAAAATGAGCGTTGATAAAAAATCTGATTACTATGCAGTGACTAATGGTTTTATATCAATAAGCCCAATGAAACTTACAACTTTTTCAAAAAATGGTTTTCAATCTATTGAAAGAAAATTAAAAAGAAAGTAAAATAAAAAAAAGAAAGTTGGTGATTAAGAATGGATGCTCCTGAACGAAGTAGACAAAATATAAGTATAATATGGGCATCTTGTCTTAATTTTTAATATGCCCATAGGAATAGGAGAAAATTTATGGGCGAAGACCAAAATAAAGAAATAGAAACTTCAAAAATTTATAAAGAAGACGTTTCTTCAATCAATGATACATTAGATGAAAAAACAGAAATTTTAATTGATTTAATAAAAAATAAAAAAGTTCGTGAGTTTAAAGAAAGAATTAATAAACTTGAGTTTTTTGATGCTGCTTATTTAATAGATAAATTATCAGATGAATATCAAGTAATTGCTTTTAGAATGTTACCAAAAACAATTGCTACTGATGTTTTTTCATACTTACCTGTTGATACGCAAAAAACTATTATTCAAAATATTACTGATAAAGAAATAAATAGTATTATTGAAGATTTATATATTGATGATGCAGTTGATTTATTAGATGAATTACCTGCTACAGTTGTAAAACAAATTCTTCAAAATGCTAAACCAGAAACTCGAAATCTTATTAATCAATTTTTAAATTATCCAGAAGATTCTGCAGGTTCAATTATGACAGCAGAATATATCTCTTTAAAAAGTAATTATTCAGTCGCAAAAGCTATTAAAAGAATTAGAAGTATTGGTCATGACAAAGAAACAATTTATACCTGTTATGTAACAGATGATTCAAGAAAACTTGAAGGTGTTGTAACAGTAAAAGAATTACTATTAAATGATGATGATACTATTGTAGAAACAATTATGGACAAAAACTTTGTTGCTTGTAAAACAAACGATGACCAAGAATTAGTTTCTAAACTTTTACAAAAATATGACTTACTTGCCTTACCAGTTACAGATAATGAAGGAAGACTAGTTGGTATTATTACAATTGATGATGCAGTAGATATTATTCAAGAGGAAAACGAAGAAGACTTTGAAAAGATGGCTGCTATGGCCCCATCAAATAAACCATATCTTGATATGTCAGTATTTTCATTATATAAAAATAGAATAGTTTGGCTATTAATATTAATGGTAACAGGAATGATTACTGGTGCAATACTTGAAAGCTTTGAAAGTGCAATTAGTGCTTTACCTTTGCTTGTTGCATTTTTGCCAATGCTAAATGATACTGGTGGAAATTCCGGATCACAATCAGCCACGATTTGTATTCGTGCTTTAACAACTGGAGAAGTTACACCAAAACAATGGTATAAAATATGGTGGAAAGAATTTAGGGTATCTTTACTTGTAGCTATTACTTTATCAGCATTTAATTTCCTTAGAATATTTATTTTCTATCATAATGTAGCAAATGGTTGGTTTAATTATGCAATAGTGATTTGCGGAACTTTAGTAATGGCAGTAATTGTAGCAAAATCAATAGGCGCTTTATTGCCTTTACTTGCTAAAAAGCTTCATTTAGACCCTGCTGTTTGTGCGGCTCCAATGATTACAACTATTGTTGATTGTTGCACAATATTAATTTATTTTGGCCTTGCAAGTTTAATATTTCATTCTATTATAGGGTAGTAATACATATAATTTAATGGTGATATAATGGATAAATTAGAAGAATTTAAAGCCTTTATAAAAGATAAACCATTTCTTGCTACACAAGTAAAAGATGGGAATATTACTTGGCAAACTTTATATGAAACATATGATATGTTTGGCCCTGAACATGAATTTTTTAAAGAGCCAAAAGAAGAAACAGAAGAAACAACGACTAATCAATCTGATACTAGTAATGGCAGCCAAACCGCTGAAAATGTTAATAGATTTTTTAAACAACTACAAAAAGTTGATACCAAAAAAATATCGGATGGCCTAGAAAATATAAAAAAAATAGTAGGACTTGTTGATGAATTTAGACCAAATCTTGCTTCATCTAGTAAGCTAACTTCAACAAGAATAAAACCTTTTAGAAAGTATAATGATTAATGCGTAGTGAAATAATAGCCCAACTAGCAACAGATCAAGATTATTTTTACTATTTAAGAGAAAATCCTATTTGGTATAAAGTATTAACTATTCATCCTGAAAAATTTAAAGATTTTTTAAATGAATATAAAATTAGTAGAAAAAAAAGATTTATTGATAGAATAGACGATATTAATATGGCAATAAATTTAGCAGAATCTTTTTTAAAGAAAAATTAAGGGAGTAATATGGAAAAAATTTTTAAGTTAGCCTATGATATTCATGATATGTTACAAAATAGTGATGAATATAAAATATTGAAGGAAAAAGAAAAAATAATGGAAGATGATCAAACACTTCTTCCACTTTTTGCTTTATATAAAAAAGCCCAAGAGGATTATGTAAACAATAAGCAAGAAAGTTCTTTAAAAAAAATAAAAGATTTGAAAGTTAAAATTGAAATAAATCCTATTGTTAAAGATTATAATATTGCTTATAAAAAATATTTAGAATTACTTGACAATATTACATCAGTTGCCTTTGATGGCTTAATAATAAATGATGATGATGTTTTAAAAAAGATGAAATGTGGGTGTAAAAAGTAATGCGAATTGTTTCAGGAAAATATCGAAGTAGAATAATTAAAGCTCCAAATAATGATTGCACAAGACCAACAGCTGATAAAGCAAGACAAGGAATATTTAATTGCTTACAATTTTATATTGCTTCTAGTAATATTTTGGATTTATTTGCTGGAAGTGGTGCATATGGAATAGAAGCCTTATCAAGAAACGCAAAATTTGTTACATTTATCGATAATGATGTTTTAGCTATTCAAACAATAAATGAAAATCTAAACAATTTAAATGTAGAAAAAGAAAAGTATGAAATAATTAAAGATGACTATAAATGTATTGAAAATCTTCAAAAAAAATTTGATATTATTTTTTTAGATCCACCATATAGGATGGCTATTTTTGATACTTTTTTGGACATTGTTGAAAAAAATAAATTATTAAATAATAATGGAATAATAGTATATGAATGTGATAAAGATTTAGATTTTATAAATGATAAATATTTTATTAAAAAATATAAATATGGAATCGCTTATGTTTACATATTTATAAGTAAAAATAAAGAATAGAAGTAACAACTATTGAAAATATCAAACGTATTAGAATTAATTTAATAAGTTTGATATTTTTTATATAATATTTCATTTGAAAAAATATAGAAAAAGAACCAAACGATAATATAAAGGATAGTAAAAGATTACTTGCTATATCATTTTTTATAGAAAGTGTTATTGAAGTTAGTGAAAACTCTAACATTCCAGATATTAAATCATTAAGAAAATTGCTTTTTATTAAAAAAGAAACATAAAATGATAATAATGAAAAAAATAGTATAGTAAATGCAATTGAAAAAATTGATTTGTAGGTATTATTCATAACATTTATAAATAAATCTTTTGTCTGAATGCTGTTATCATTTATTACATTTTTAGTAGGTTTATTTATAAATAATAATATTAAAAATGCAATTAAAACATTAATTAAAATAATTTTAAAAACAACTTTATTATTATTGTATAATGCAATTTGAAAACTTAAAGACGGGAAAAAGAAAAAATACAAAATATTATTGGCTTCATTTTGACTAATGTAACCTTTTTCTTTGAAATCTTTTATTAAAATAGCGCTATATGGATAACCACCTAAAAAAGCTGATATTATACATATTAATCCCATTGAAGATATGTTTAATATTTTTGAAAATGGCAGTAGTAGTTTATTAAGTAAAGTAATAGAATTAGAAAGCAAAAGAAAATTTACAAAAATCATAAAAGGGAATAAAGAAGGAACAATTACATTTACTATAAATATCATTTGCTCAAAAAAATAAGTACTGGTTTCTTTAGAGTAGATAATTGAAATTATAAGTAGAAGAAACAAAAGCATTGCTATAATATTTTTTTTCATAGATAGTAATATATATGTTTATAAAAAAAACTTATTAACCAAAAGTTAATAAGTTATAAATTATTTTTTATTATATAATTCTTTTAAGTTGGATGTTCTATTAATTTTTTTAAGTTTTTCATAATTTTTAATTAATGATAATTCATATGGGCCACTTTGATAATTTGGCTCATAAAACTTTATTTGTTTAATAAGAGATGGCAAATATTGAATCTTATCAACAACATCAAGCCTGTCATAGTTATACATACTATCTTTATCTATTCCAACAGGTGTTAATTTCAAATATTCAGGTATTGGAAATTCTTTAGTTGTTGCTAAATCAACAGCCTTGTGAATGGCTTCACATGATGATTTTGATTTGGGTGATAATGCAAGATCTACAACAGCAAATCCAAGTGGGATACTTGCTTCTGGAAATCCAACCATTCTAGCAGTGGCAATGGCATTATAAGTTCTATCAACGGCTGCTGGATTGGCAAGGCCTATATCCTCATAAGCGGTTACTATTAATCTTCTTTCAATAGAGTCAAGATCTTCAGCAGCTATTAATCTTGCAAGATAATATAATGCAGCATCTACATCACTACCTCTTATTGACTTTTGTAAAGCACTAACTGCATTATAATGATTATCTTCATTTTTGTCAGTTTGCAAATTTGCTTTTTGTACAGCAAGTTTAATAACAGAAGTATCAATTTCTTTATTTTCATTGCACATAAATGAAGCAATTTCAAGTTTATTTAAAGCAAACCTTAAATCTCCACCAGAATAAGAAGCAAGTAATGATAAGGCTTCATCAGTTATGGTGAATTTATTATTTAATCCATTTTCATTTGTAAGTGCTCTTTTTAAAGCTTTTTGAATATCAACTTCTTTTAAAGGCTTAATTTCAATCAGTTGAACTCTTGAGCGAATAGCACTATTAATTGAATGATAAGGATTAGCAGTAGTGGCACCAATTAAAATGATTTGACCATTTTCTATGTGCGGTAATAAAATATCTTGAATGTTTTTATTTAAACGATGAACTTCATCAATTATTAAAATATAATTATTTTTTTCCATTGATGCTTCAAATATAGCAGTTTCAATATCTTTTTTATTACATATAACGGCATTTAACATTTTATACTTTATATTTAATGAAGAAGCAATGATTGTAGCAATTGTTGATTTGCCACATCCTGGTTGTCCAAATAAAATCATAGAACATAAACAGTTATTTTCAATCATGTTTGAAATAATTTTGTTTTTTCCTATTATATGGTCTTGTCCAAGCACATCATCTAATGTTTTTGGACGCATGCGATAAGCAAGTGGTTGGTTTAGCATAATATCATCTCCATAAATATTTTAAATGAAAAAGTTTTTCCTTTCAATTAATTTCTATGATATCATCTTAAATGTAATAAATATTACTTAAAAATACTTTTTGTTACTAGGACAATATAAAACTAGTTTAAATGTTTGGAGATTTATGAAAATAGTAATACAGGTTGTAAAAGAAGCAAGTGTCTCAATTAATAATGAAATATATAATAAAATAGACAAAGGATACTTATTGCTTGTGGGTATTGAAAAAGATGACAATGAACAAGTTGTACAAAATATTGCAAATAGAATTTGTAATATGAGAATTAATAAAGATGAAAATGACAAAACAAATCTTTCTATATTAGATATTGGAGGAGAAATTTTATCAATATCTCAATTCACATTAGCAGCTGATTGTAGTAAACGTCGCCCTTCTTTTTCAAAAGCTGCAGATCCTGTAATGGCAAAAAGATTATATGAATATTTTAATGAATGTTTAAAAAAATTAAATATTGTTGTAAAAGAAGGTATATTTGGCGAATATATGCAAGTTTCATTAATTAATGATGGACCATTTACTATTATTATTTAATATATATATATATAAATATACTATTTTAATCTATATACATATATTATTATGTAAAAATAAAAAAATAAAATATTTTAAAAAAAATAAAAAATAATGTTGACAACTTCTTAAATGCTGTGCTATTATTATGGAGCGCTGATGAAGTAAGCGCAAAAGTGATCTTTGAGAACTAAACAGATAAAAAACGTCAATTAAAATAAACAAGAAAAAATAAAGAA
>CAKPXW010000046.1 GCA_934202505.1 uncultured Bacilli bacterium
AAGATTATATGTGAATTTTCTTTTTGACTTATTTGCTTAATTTTTAATTGCATTTGTAAGCATTTATTAGAACCAGTTACATTAATTCCTCTTAGAAAAGCAAGATTAGTATCTAGAGGTAGGTTTTTAAAGTTATGAGCCTCATCAATATATAAAGTAGTAATATTTAAATCATCAAAAAATATTTGCTCTTCTTGAACTATTTTATCTTGCTTTTCCAGTAAAGTAGTTAGACTTTTTTTATAACGTTTAAGTTCATTTAACTCAGCATTTTTAACATTAGATAATAGTTCTGTGGTATTAAGTTTATTCACTTCTATATCAATATTTTTTAACTTTTCAAGTAGTAAAGAAGTGTAGTATTTACTATTTAAAGGGATAAGTTCAAAACTGCTATAAGAAATTAATATAGCATCATAGTTATTATCTTTGATATCTTTTAAAATGTTTTGTCTATTAGCTGGAGTAAAAGTTGAAGGGTAAATTACTTTTATCTTACTATTTGGATATAATTTTTTAAAGTCTGACTTCCATTGACTTAAGATACTATTAGGAACTACATACATGATTTTACTATTTGGATGAAACTGTTTTATTTTCATACCTGAAGCTATCATAATAAAAGTTTTACCAGTTCCTACATCATGAGAAATTAAAGTGTTTTTATTTAAAAGTATTCTTAAAATAGCATTTTTTTGATAATCATATAAAGATATGTTAGGATTCATATCTTCAAAAGATACAAATAAACCATTATAAGAAAGGATGTTAAAACAACCATATTTTTCATAAAAAATGGTTTGTAGTTTTTCTTTAATAGAAGCATTATTATTAATAAATTGTTTAAATAATTCTTGTAATAATTTTTGCTTTTCTAAAGCTAACATGGTTTCTTTTTTATTTAATATTTTAAGTTTTCTATTTGTTTGATAGTCTTTTTCATAATCATAAATTACAATATCTTCATGATTTAAAGTCTTTCTTAAAATATTAAACATATTGATTCTATCAGTTCCATAAGTTTTAGTTGATAAAATAGTATTTTCAATTAAAGAATTACTATCAACTACATATTTTTTAAGTAAAGTAGAATAAGTAGTTTTACTTATTTTACCTGAATTAAAGGAGGTAAATAAAGAGGCTATAAATTCATCAATAATTTCACTAGGTACAAAAGGAGTACCTAAATTTATAAAAATGTCTTCTTCGTTTCTTTTACTTATAATATTTAAAATAGCTTGAATATTTTCTTGTTGATTATATTTTGTGGCTATTAAATATTTTTCATAAAGATTTCCTGATAGATAAATACTATCTAGTTCATAAGCATTAGTTTGATAATTAAAAAAGATTTTTCCTTGAAGATTTTTTAAGACATCAGTCTTAGAAACATTAGTTAAACTTATAATATAATCAAGATCAACTTTTCCTTTATCATCAATGGATTTTAATAAAAAACTTTCATAGTCAATGGGAAAATTATTAGGAGTGTTATCTTCTACTATGTTATCAATATTTTTATCTTTATTATTATTTTTAGAAAAAAAAGAAAAAATTTGCGATAAAATTCCCATAAAAGTTTCCTCCTAGCATAAATTTATTTTATCATATTAGAATAATTTATAAAATAAATTCTTCTAAAACATCATTTAATAATAAAGAACCTTTAAATGTTGTTTTTAAAGTACTAGGGGTATAAATAACTAAATCTTCTTTTTGTAACTTTTCTATAACTTCTTGATATTTTTTATAAAAATCTGTTTGAAACTTTTTATTAAAATAATTAATATTTAATCCTCTATCTAATCTTAAATTTAACATAATTTGTTCAAACATTATATCTTCTTTAGAAAGGATAGTTTCTTCTTTTTTGGTATAATCTTTTTTACTATAATAATTTAAATTATTATTATTGGTATAACGAATATTACCAAGATAACCTGAAGCATTTAAACCCACTCCATAATAATGTTTGTTTTGCCAATAAACTTTATTATGTTTTGATTGATAATGTGGTTTAGCAAAATTGGAGATTTCATAGCGTTTAAAACCTTTTTCTTTTAAATAAGTATAGATATATTCATAAAAACTAGCTTGGATATTATCATCCATATTTTGATAGTTTTTTCTTTTTAAAAGAGTATTATCTTCAATAAGTAAAGAATAATAAGAAAGATGTTTTATAGGTAAAGAAGTGGCAATTTTTACATCTTCTTTTAATTCTTCTAATGTTTGGTTTACAATAGCATAAATCATATCAATAGAAATATTATCAATATATTTACTAGCTAAAGTTACATTTTTAATAGCCATTTCTTTATTATGGTGTCTATTACATAATTTAATGTATTTATCATTAAAAGTTTGAATACCAATAGATAAACGATTTACTTTATATTTTTTAATTAATTTTAAAAAAGATATATTAATATCTTCGACATTACATTCAATACTAAATTCATATTCTTTCTTTAAGTGTTTACTTAAATAAGCAAGTAGCTTACTTAAGTTTTTATTATCGATAGCACTTGGAGTACCGCCACCTATATAAATAGTGGATAATTTACGAAGTTTTAAAGAATCCAATTCAAAAAAAAGCGATTTGAAATAGTCATCTACTCTTTTTTGATTATAGATAACTTTTGCAAAATCGCAATAAGAACAAAAATTTTTACAAAAAGGAATATGAATGTATAAGGAATTTGCCTTATACTTCGTCATGATAATCCTTTCCTTCTTCAATTTTTTCAGTTTGAATTAACATATCTAGGTTTGACTTCATTTGTGCTTCTTCTTCTTTTGTGTAAGTTCCAATTTTTAATTTTCTACGAATTAGATAGCAAATTACACATAAAGCAATAACACTTACAATAATAATAACATAGATTGTAAATCTACTAGCAAATAGTACCATTTTCATCCCACCTTTAAAATATTATAGCATTTATTTATCATCATCTTCAACAGAAAGTACTGTCATGAATGCTTCTTGAGGAATATCAACATTACCTACTTTTTTCATTCTCTTCTTTCCTTCTTTTTGTTTTTCAAGAAGTTTCTTTTTACGGGTAATATCTCCACCATAGCATTTAGCAAGTACATCTTTTCTTAAAGCAGCAATAGTTTCTCTTGCAATAACTTTAGAGTTTACTGCTGCTTGAATTGGTACTTCAAACATTTGACGAGGAATTATCTTTCTTAATTTTTCAACGATAACTTTTCCTCTTGAATAAGCAAAGTCACGGTGAACAATACAAGAAAGAGCATCGACTACATTACCATTTAATAAAATATCAAGTTTTACAAGTTTTGTAGCCATATATTCATCTAGTTCATAATCAAAAGATGCATATCCTCTGGAACAACTTTTTAATTTATCATAGAAATTATAAACAATTTCAGCAAGAGGTAATTTATAAACTAAATCCATACGATTATCATCAATGTATTTTAAATCTACATAAACTCCTCTTCTATTTTGGCATAGTTCCATTAAAGGGCCAACATAAGCTTGTGGTGTCATAATTGAAGCAAGAACAAATGGCTCTTCAATTCGATCAATAGATTGAATGTCTGGAAGTTTTGAAGGGTTATCAAGTTCAATCATTGTACCATCAGTTAGATATACATGATAGATAACAGAAGGAGCAGTAGCAACAAGACTTAAATTGAATTCTCTTTCTAGTCTTTCTTGAATAACATCCATATGTAATAAACCTAAAAATCCACATCTAAAGCCAAAGCCTAAAGCTTGAGAAGTTTCACTTTCAAAATGAAGTGAAGCATCATTTAGTTGTAATTTTTCTAAAGCATCACGAAGAAGTCCATAATCACTAGCTACAGTTGGATATAACCCACAAAATACCATGGATTTTAATTCACGATAACCAGGTAATGGTTTATCAGTTTCATTAGTAGCACAAGTGATAGTATCACCAACACGAACATCTTTTACAGTTTTAATTGAAGCAGCAATGTAGCCTACTTCTCCTGCTGAAAGTTCATCTTGTTTTACATCATTTGGTCTTCTAACTCCAAGTTCAGTAACTTCATAGACAGCATTAGTAGCCATCATCTTTATTTTATCCCCAATTTTAATACTTCCATCAAAAACTCGAACAATAGCAACAACTCCACGATAAGAATCATAAAAAGAGTCAAAAATTAAAGCTGAAAATGGCTTATTTAAATTTCCATGAGGAGGACGTACATTTTTTATTATTTGTTCTAGAACATCTTTTACATTTTGCCCAGTTTTTGCTGAAATGCAAGGAGCTTCATCACAAGGAAGACCTATAACATTTTCAATTTGTTTTTTACATCCTTCAATATCTACTGAAGGTAAGTCTATTTTATTAATTACTGGAATAATATCTAGATTATTATCCATAGCAAGGAAACAGTTTGCTAAGGTTTGAGCTTCAATTCCTTGTGAACCATCAACAATTAAGATAGCTCCTTCACAAGCAGCAAGTGATCTTGATACTTCATAAGTAAAATCGACATGCCCAGGAGTATCAATTAAGTGTAGTGTATATTCAATGCCATCATCTGCAAGATATTTAAGTTGAACAGCATTTAACTTGATAGTAATTCCTCTTTCTCTTTCAAGATCCATATTATCAAGTAATTGATTTTTCATTTCTCTTTTAGAAACAGTATTGGTAATTTCTAAAATACGATCTGCTAAAGTTGATTTTCCATGGTCAATATGAGCAACAATGGAAAAATTACGAATTCGACTTTGATCTATAGCCATAGAAATTCCTCCTTTTAACGCTAATTAATTATAATATAAACCTCTTTTATTTTCAATAAAAGAAAAAATGGGTTAAATAATATTTAATTTAGCAGTTATGTTGTATTTGAATGAATTTTGTGAGTTATTGGAAGTTATAACTATTTGTAAAAAATGTATATGAAATGCTTACAAAATATTTTCACATTTTTTAAAGCATCCTATTAACAAAAATCAAATTATGAATTGTTCCACCTTATTTATAAGGCACCATTCTTTTTGATAATACAATTTTGTTTCTTTATTATCTTCATAAACAGCAAGAAACAAAAGATTCTTAAACTCATGATCTAAAAGATCGTATTCTATACAATATCCGTGTAATTACCTTCATATTTTTTTACATATTTTCAATATTGCAAGATTCCGCTAAAGAACATATGACAGTTTCTTTTCTTGCGTTAATTTTTTTTATAATAGTGCCTTTAATTTAAGGATTTATCTTTGTATCATCAAGCATTGAGGTATATTAACTAGCCAATTTATAATCGATTCTATCTCGATGCTTGAGCACATTTTTTGAAGTTCAGATGAATTATCTGGCTTTTCTGCAAGGTATAAATAATCAAGCATATCAAATGTAAATTCATCAAAATGACGATACTTAAAGGAGCTAATTGATTTTCCAAGTTCTTATTTATTATCAATGCACTTTTGCGTTATTCATTCTTTAAACTCCTTAGATATTTAAGAGATATTACTTTTAATGAAGTTGAATTGATTTTTCTATTACTAAACTCTTTAGAAATTAATGGTTTATTTGTTAAAAATGTATATCTAACCTTCCAGTCTCCTTCTTCTAATTTATAATGTTTTATCAAATCAGAAACATGACTTTTAACCCATAATACCCTATTAAGTTCTTTTGTCAAAAAAGACTTTCTTTTTGGCATATCTATAAACATTTCTTGAATTTCTACATTCAACTCAGATGGGTCCCTTGAATAAAAGAAGTTTTTTGTCTCAATTAAATAGATTTTCTTTTTTTCTCTATCTATACCTAATAAATCAATGTCTCCTAATGTTTCGTTGTTACCATTAGAAATTTTTAAATTATTTATAGATTTTACGCATTTATCAAAATAAATATTTGGCATAAGATTTGACAAATATTCAAAACATTTATCATTAAATTCATTTCCAGAAAATTCTAATATTTTCCCATTAAGAGTATTTATACTCATTTTTCCAGTCTTATTAGATGGCTCTTTGCCATTATAAATCGTTTGCATTACATGATAATATAAATGTTCTGTCATTCTATTTCCCCATAGATAACTATTTTCGCAATCAACAATAGGCTTTCTCATCAATGATTCACATCTATTATATTTCCATGGATGAAGTTCTCTTGGTTTAATATTTTTGTCATAAAACACAGTTCTTTTTTTAATACTAATAGAATCAACCACTCTAAGAAATATATCTTCATTTAGATTAAGATTGGCATGTTTATTCAAAAACGAAATCATTTCATCTTTTGAAATAAATTTAATTTCAGATTCTTGTTTATCACCTATAGCCAAAAATACTGCTATAACTCGCATAATATCATCTGTTGTATAGCCGTGTTCATATTTATAAGCATCATCCAATTCTTTTTTGAATGGCCATTTGGCAATATTACATGCATTGTAGCTTAATTTATGTGAAACATCGAAAGATACAACATCTGATACAATTTCATTAAACTTGTTTAAATTTGAATGATCAAATCCTATTCGGCAAGATTTTAATAATTCAGCTTTTTCTAATAAGCCATATTTAAAAGCATCATCTATCCGTGCCCATTTTATGATAGAACTTGACAAACTTATAACTTTTATCATATCAAATTCATTCATATTTTCGTTACCTTCTGGTTGAATTGTAGACAAATATTCAATAACGAATCTTAAAGATACTGAAGCAGTATTTATTCGATTGTAATTTTCTTTTATTTCACTTTCCTGATTTGGATATAAAATCATCTGATGTTTCATATTATCTTGAAACAAAGATAATTCTTGCATTAAATTCTCTACATATAAATAACATAACTCAACTGCACTTTTCCAATTAAACTTTTTTAATTCTTTTTCAAACTTAGAGTACAAATATTCAACAACTCTTTTGATTGTTTCTGAAGGATTAGTGAGCTTACCAAATTCTAATGACACCCCGTTTACTAAAAATTCTCCAATGTTATTATCGATAATACTTTCAAGCATCTTTTCAGATTTTATAGGAAGAAGAGAAATGTTAAGTGGCTTTTGTGTTTGTTCTCCGCTAAGCTTTAGCACATATATTATTTTCTTGTTCTCAACATTCGATTTTTCATATAAATCTAATGCTATTTCATTATTAAATAAATCAAAACACTTAAGAATTTCTATTACGATACTAATTTCGTTTGAATTATTGGAATTGGATTGTGATGAAATAAAATCATCGGAATAATTCAAAACACATACATCATCTTTGATTTTTTTTACTTCATAATTTTTTTTAGTATTAGTTATTTGAATATAAACATTAAAATTTAAGTGTTTTGAAAGAGTGTTTCTAATTTGATTTAACCAATATAGCACTGAACGAGAAACCAATGCTCCATTTTGATCATCAATATTTGAATAAGTCCATATCCCTGTTCTATCTAGTCTTAAATAAAGCAACCTAACATTTTGTATGAATCCGGTTATTGGGTTGTTAAAATAAATATTTTCCTCTGCTTTTATCAATTGAATTGGTATGTTTATTCCTTTAAATATTGCTACACTATAATAGCGTTTTGCAATTGCCTTCACAGAATATGGATAAATAAAATCAGGAATAATGTTTAATAGTATGTCCTTGATTCTTATTTCATCATCTAAATAAAGATCATAATTTCTTTCACTAATCATACTTATCAGATTAGTCATACTAAAAATCATAGAAAAATTTTTTTCTCCCAGTCCATTGTTTATTAGATTTGAAAAACACTGCAAAAAATATGGCGTCTTACTTTCATTGATTTGGATAATTGGTACATCGCAAGCAGGAATGATTAAAGGTGGATTATCAAACTTAATATTAGAAGAATATGTAAGCGTTCCAGTAATTGAACTTAGAATAATCATAGAATACAAATATTTATTTGCATATCCTAATCGATCTAGCTCATTTAAAGTCTTTCTCAACATTAAGTCACAATCAATGTGCGTTGGTTTATAGTCTTTTGAATATGGATCAACTGTTGAATTATCACAGGCAAAAGCCAAAAGAACAGACTTATTTGTTCCAACATTAAAAGCAAATGCCTTATAATAATCCGTATCTTCTTTTAATATAATTTTATTGTTATGAAGAGAAATGCCTGAAATTGTTTTTGCAAGATTAATAGAACTTGAAACTACAGAATTATTATATTCAATCACAAATTCTTTTTCGCAATTAAACTCTCTTGATAAGTTTATGCAAATTTTTTTGATAAAATAGCAAATTGCAGTTGGATCTATACATAAAATATTATTATCCACTTCAATGAATGGTGAATCATAGTAAAATGGTAACTCAGACTTCAATTCTTCATCTAGATCTTTGTCTTTAATGTTAACTAAAAAATAATTTTTAAGTTCCTCGTATGACAAATTATTTAATGTTTCTTTTTTATCTATAAAAACGCTAGATTTTAACATGTCTAAATTGCTAGGAATAATAATGTTTTCTACATATTGATGTTCAGAAATATCTTCAAAAGATATGTTGATTTTTTTGTAAATAGAATCAGAAATAACTAACGAAGCTTTTATAAACCTTAAAGCTTTATTTTTAAATCCTATAGGAAGTTCATTTTCCCTATATAATAAAGTTTCTATAATCGAATTAACGTAAAAAGCAGATGAAGTATTAATCCCATTAAAAACACCATATTCTTTGTCCAAAAAAGCAAACTCAAAAAACGGAGACTCCGATGGATCAACCATATTGCTTAGCCAAGCTTCGTCATGTGCTTTCATAATAATAGACTTAAAAGTCTTGCTACTAGCTTTAGGCTTACCAGTATTAAGATTAAATAAAGCATAGGTGGTTAAATATGTCGTATATAGATTTTTATTTTGATTTTCAAAAACAAGATTTAATGCGCTAATTTTAGATAACAAATCGACTGAATCATATGTAGCAAAAAACGTTTTTAGGTAGTCATTCAAGTCTGACATTAATAATACATCTCCACATAGCTACAAGCTTTATCCAAAACAACAAAATTTTTAATTTGATATTTCATCCAGAGTATTTTCCTTAATTTTTTTATAGATTCCGTCAATTTCATAAAATCACTGCCCTTTACTTAAAATTAACAACATTATAACACTTTTACATACTTTTAACTATTGTGTAAATTTACATATAAAATATACTATCAAATTATTATTTATTTGGCTGAATCAATCTATTATTTACTTTTACTGCTATTATATTGGATAATGAAATAGATACATCAATATTTGTTCCGTCTTCTAAAGTTGTTGATAAATGAATTGGAGTTAATGCCAGTTCAGTTATATGTTCATCATAAATTTTACCATCGCATTTTAAAGTGTGATTAAACCAACCAGCATAAACTGATACTTTTCTTCCATTAACATCATATTCTTTATAGGAAAGTCTAAAAGAAAAAAGAAAGACAATAATTGCAGGTGTTAAAAGTGTAGTATAGGTAATTCCAAATAGTAAGAGATTTGAAATAACATTATCGGCTTTAAATGAATATGACACTATTTCAAAATATTTTACGTTTCCATTAATTGAATAAGGCATTTTTGAATTTGCAGTTTTATTATAAGAATAAAAAGACACATCATTAGTTGATAGTAATTTATGAGATGCATCAAAAAATTTTATTGTGGCGTATCCATCTTTAACATCTCTATTAAATTTTAAGGATATATAGCATGATGTTTCATTTAGTGAATCATAATAAATAGTTTCCATTGAAGATTCATTTTCAATGATTTTTAAAGATGGCCTAGCAATACTTATGAAAATTGGAATAAAGAAAATTACTAAAGAAATAACTGCAGATATTATTTTACTTTTTTTAATTGTTTTAAGTTCTTCCATATATATCTCCCATAAATGTTAAATATAAAATATAAATCCACATAAATATTATCATAAAAAATTCAATTTTCATAACAAAATAGACAATAAATTAATAAAAACTTAATACTAACTTTAACATTGAAAGCAAAATTATGTTAAACTATAATGTAAATAGTAAAAAAACTATGTATGAATTAAATTTAATAGTAAGAAAGGGGAAAATTTAATTATAATATGGATAATTAAATAGTATAAAAGATGAATGAAAAATTAATTTGTCCAATATGTGGCGAACCAACGAGAGTTTATATGGGAAATGCCAGAAAAGATAAACTTTGTGGAAAACACGCTGATATGTTAAAAAAAGAAGAAATAAAAGTTAATGATGAAGGATTATTTATTGATGTAAAAAGCAATAAAATTTTAAATCATGATTATTGTGCTAATGAAAATAAGAAAAGTAATTGTATTGTGTGTGGAACAGAAACAAAAACAGGATATTTATGTAGAGAATGTTATTATGAAATGAAAGATTATATGGATTCATTTGATAAAAATAAGCCTTCTTTTGAATTAAGAGATTATTATTATAATTTAAAACAAAATATTTTTAGAATGAGAACATTTGATTATGTTAAATCAAATTGTAATAAACTTATTGCACTAGCAACCATAACCAAAAATATTCATAATGATTCTTCTTTAATTGATAGAGTAGTTAAAGATGTTGAAGATTTAATTGCTGCTAAAAAGCCTAAAAATGATACAAATGTAGTACCAGAAAGTATTTCTAAGGATAGTCAAAAAGAAGAATTAATAAGAACAAAAGATGGACATAGAGTAAAATCACAAGGAGAATTAGTTATAGATGATATTCTTTATGAAGCAAAAATTGTACATTGCTATGAAAAGAAAGTCCCAATTGATATGGATGAACAAGCTATTGTCTGTGATTGGTTTATTCCTATCATTGATACAAGACGAGGCATATATATTGAATATTGGGGCAAAAAAACAAAAGAATACTTAGAAAATAAAAAAAGAAAACAAGAAACATATAAAAAATATGATATTCCAGTTATAGAAATTGAAAAGGATGAGTATAAAGATACTCAAGGATTATCAGATAGACTTGTTCAAGAAATTAACAAAATAGCAAAAGAAAAATATAATTATGATCAATATATTAAAATTAATAATTTATAAAATTTTGAATGAAATTGCAAATACAATATTTAACTTGGTATTTGTTGATAGTAACCAGTTAAATTGGTATAATTACATAGGGTGTTAAAATGGAAAAAACTAATCAAGAAATTAAAAAAAATACGATTTATACATTACTTTTTATAGCAGTTGCCTTAGTTTTAATTACTTATAATGTAAGTATTGACTTTATAGTAAATAATGTAAAACTAAAAATTGATTTACCATTTCCTTTAATTGGGGGAATTATTGTTTTAATTATTGTAGGTGTAAAACTTAAAGATAAAACAATTAATGGTAAATTATTATTTACTAGTTCAATAGTTTCTTTAGTAGTTGTTTTATTATCTTTTCTTTCTTATTTTCTTTTATTTTCCAGTAAAGTAATAGATTTTAGAAATGCTATACCTGATAAATTAATGGAAAATGCAGAAGATATGAATAAATTAATAAAAGCTTTAATTGATGCAAGTACACCAATTATTGTTGGAAATATTATTTTAATAGCTAGTAGACTACCAGCTAAAATAATACTTGTAACTACTGTAGTTAATCTAATTGAAGAACTTAATAGTGATAAAAATATTATTGATAAAGTAAAAGTTCATGCTAATAAATGTTTTATTTCTATTGCTATGGTAACAATTGCTTCAATATTGTTATATATATTCACTTTTAGATTTATAAATAATGTTTCTTTTTTATTAAATAGTGCTAATAAAGTAATTTTTAATATAAATTCTGGTGGATATTTCTATATTGTTTTAATAGTTATAATGGCTATATTCTTATTAGTTGG
>CAKPXW010000047.1 GCA_934202505.1 uncultured Bacilli bacterium
AAGTTGTACGTTCTTTATTTTCAGCTTCAATTTGTTTTGGATTTTCTTTAACTCCAAATATTGTAAAGCAAATAAAGATAACTGAAAGAGTACATACTACAATTGAAACTATTCCATAAGCAGCGGATGTTGAACCACCAATAGCGTTTGACCCTGCTGTAAGCATTGGAACTACAAGTCCTAAAATTGCTCCACCAATTCCAGCAAATAATATTGCTGTTGAGGTCAATTTATTTCTAGTATTAGCATCAGAAGTAAGTGAAGGAATCATTCCCCAATATGAAATATCGTGCATTGTATAAGTAATACTATATAAAAAATAAATTATACCAAACTCTACTACAAATCCCCAACCAGTAAGTTTAGAATTAAAAATTATAATAACAACTATAGCAGTAGAAAGTACCCCTAAAGCTAACCATGGTTTAAACTTTCCCCATTTTGTCTTTGTTTTTTCAATGATAAATCCCATAATTGGGTCGTTTAGAGCATCAAAGACTCTAGCAGCAATCATTATTCCTGTTACCGCAGCAATTTGGGAAGCATTTAAGCCTTTAGTAAATAAAATAAAAGTTAAGATAAAGTTTGCAAACAATTGATAAACCATATCTCTTCCTACTGTACCTAAAGGATACATTATCAAGTTTCTTTTAGGCATTTTTTCTTCGTTTTCCATATTTTTTCTCCTATTCTCCCATTTCTGGTAAGCAATGCATTGTTGTCTTATTTAATATTCTAAAGCCTTCACAAGCACGTTTAAATTTTTTCATTCCAAATTCTATTGAGCGTAGCTTTAAATAAAGTGCCACGCTATTAAAAGCAACACTATTTTTAGGATATTGTGAAGCATGCATACTTAATGCTTCTATTTGCTTTTTATAATGTTTTGTAGTTTTTACATATATATTAGGCTTTGCTGTCATATATAAAGCTATTGCTTCAATTTTAATATTTTCATTTAGTTTTTCATTGTCTAAATAATGTATAAATATTTCTGGATAAGAGGCAAAATTTGCTAATTCTTTGCATGCCCTTCCAACATTTAGATGATCAAGATGTGTTTCACTTATCACATCGGGGTCAGGAGCAAATATTATTTCTGGATTTATACTATTAATTACTTTAGCAATTTCCTTTACTAATTTTTCATATGAATATTGATTTCCATCTTCTAAATCTAAAAACAACACTCTGTTAACTCCTAAAAAATTAGCTGATTTTATCGATTCCTTTTTTCTTATTTCTATTAATTGCATTGAAGTTAGTTCTTTACAATTTTCTTTTCCATATCTTCCATCTGTACAAATTAAAAATGTTATATTTTTCCCCATCTGTGAAAGTTTAGAAATAGTTGCGCCTGCACCTATCTCAATATCATCAGGATGTGGTCCTATAAAAAGAAAATTGTCATATTGTTCAATCTTTTTTTGTTTTATTGCTGTTTTTATAGCGAATTTTGTTAATCCCATACTATTATTTCTCTTTCGTTATATTTATTATTGCATAATAAATACATTTTGTAAATTTTTCTATTAATATTTTAATAAAAATATTTGCATTTATACTATTTCATAAAAAAAAAGACCACATATGTGATCTTTAATTTTATTTTAAAGACTATTCTTCTACGTATGGAAGTAAAGCCATTTGACGTGCACGTTTAATAGCAATAGCTAATAATCTTTGATAACGAGCACTTGTACCAGTTACACGACGAGGAATAATTTTACCATTTGCAGATACAAATTTCTTTAATAATTCAACATCTTTGTAATCGATATATTTTATGTTATGTTGTGTAAAATAACATACTTTTTTTCTTTTTTGTTGTTTTTTGTACATACTTATAAGTTCCTTTCTATGGCTTATTACTAATAAGTCATTTACTTTTCAAATTAAAATGGAAGATCATCATCTGAGAATGATATTGATGAGTCATCATTGTTATCATTTTCGTCGATAGAAATACCAGAGTTTCTATTACCATTATCTTCACTTGTTGCTTTAGGTTGCAAGTTTTGCACATTAGAACATACAAGTTCAATAATAGTAGCTTTTGTTCCATCTTTTCTATCATATGATCTTTGTTGAAGACGACCTTCAACGCCAATTAAGAAACCTTTTTTACAATATGTGGAAATGAATTTTGCTTGATTTCCCCATGCAGTACAATTCATAAATAATGTTTGTGCAGCAGTACCATTGCCATCAACAGCAATTGTAAATGAAGCAACATCTTGACCGCTCGTTGTAGCTCTTAATTCAACGTCTCTTGTTAATCTTCCAACTAATACAGTTGAGTTAATTGTCATATTCTTTTCCTCCTTGATAGATTATAAAGAAACAACCATTTCACGTAAAACGTTGACATCAATTCTACATTGACGTTCAAATTCTTTTACACCCTTATCATTTTCTGATTCTACTTCTACTACAACATAGTATCCTGTAGTTTGGAAATTGATAGGATAAGCTAATTCACGAAGACCCCAATCTTTTTCATTAACTTCTACTTTATCGCCATTATTAATTAGACAATTGTGAAGTTTTTCTTGAAGATTTTTTCTATCTTCTTCGTTTAAACTAGCGTTAAGGATGTACATAATTTCGTATTTTTTCATTCTTAACACCTCCCTCTGGTCTTTGGCTATAGTTTTCCTATAGCAGAGATTACCTCTCTCATTTTACCAAAAACAACATAAAATGTAAATAATTAAGATAATTATTTATGAAATAGTTTTTCCTTTCTATTATACATATACACAAAGAAAGGCTTTTTTTGAAATTTTTAATTAGTTTTTTTTACAATAAATCTAATTGCTGTTTTCTTTTCATAGGCAATATTAACTTCTGCAAATACTGGAATTGCATACAAATCTTTTCCACCTAATACAATAAATCCTCTAGCAATAGCAATTGCTTTTACTGCTTGGTTAATACTTCCTGCTCCTACGGCTTGAATGCTTACTTCATTTTGCTCTTTTAAAACATTAGCAATAGCTCCAGCCACTGCATTTGGGTTTGATTTTGTTGAAACCTTTATTAATTCAATCATAAAAAAATACCTCCATAGTATAATCTATGAAAGTATTTATCTTTTCTATTCCACAATTTCGTTAATTCTACAAATTGATATGGCTTTTTTTGTATCTAAATTAATTTCAACAAGCACGCCATTTATCATCATAGGTCTTCTTGTTGAAACAGTAGTTGGAGTTCCATTTTTCATTCTTTCTACATATGAAATGTAATCATATCCAATTACACTATCTTTTGATCCACACATTCCAACATCGCTTATATAAGCACATCCTTTTGGTAGAATTCTTTCATCGGCAGTTTGAACATGTGTATGTGTTCCAAATATCAAAGAAGCTTTTCCATCAAAATAATAGCCAAACACATTTTTTTCTGCTGTTATTTCCGAATGAAAATCAATAATGTAAACATAATTATCATCATATATTTTATCAAAATATGTAAAGCAACTTTCTTTATTTGGAAAATTCATAGCATGATCGCCTAAAATATTAACTACTTTTATTGTTTTGTCTTTGAATTTAAAGCTATATTCTTTATGACTATCAAATTTAACATCCAAGTCAGTAAAATTAGCAGGAATTAACAAATTATCAGTTTTATCAATATAATCATAAATTTCTTTTTTACCAAAAGTATGATTTCCCATTGTCATAACATCAATTTTGGTATTTCTATATTGCAAGTAATGCTTATATAAAAGTCCATCTCCATGAGAAGTATTTTCGACATTGACAATTAATAAATCTGCATTATATTTTTCTTTCAATTTATCAATATTTTCAAGAATAGCGTTTCTTCCCGCTTTTCCTACAACATCTCCTATAGCTAAAACTCTAATACTATTTGGCAATTTCAGTAGCCCTCGTTTCTCTTACAACTGTTACTTTGATTTGACCTGGATAAGTTAGTTCGTTTTCAATCTTGTCTTTTATATCTCTTGCAATCTTGAATGCTTGTACATCATCAATTTTTTCTGGTACAACCATAACACGAATTTCTCTACCTGCTTGAATAGCATAAGCATTAGAAACGCCATCGAATCCTTTTGAAATATTTTCAAGTTGTTCAATACGTTTAATATATGTATCTAATGTTTCGCTTCTAGCTCCAGGTCTTGCAGCAGATAATGTATCAGCCGCAGAAACCAAATGAGCAATTACATATTTTGCTGGAACATCACCATGGTGTGATTCAATTGAATTAATAACAACCTCACTTTCGTTAAACTTTTTAGCATAACGTACGCCTAATTCAACATGAGAACCTTCCATTTCAAAGTCCAAAGCTTTACCTATATCATGTAATAAACCTGCACGTTTTGCAAGTTGTTGATCAACGCCAAGTTCTGCAGCCATAACACCTGCAAGAGAAGCCACCTCAATTGAATGAGTTAAGGCATTTTGACCATAACTTGTTCTAAAAGTAAGTCTGCCAATTAATTCTACTAATTCTTTGTTCATCTTTGGTAAATTTAACTTAAATAAAGCATCTTCTCCGGCCTTTTTTATTACTTCTTTTACTTCTTGGCGAGATTTTTCTATTATTTCTTCAATTTTACCAGGTTGAATTCTTCCATCTTTAATCAATGTCTCTAAAGACTTTCTTGCAATTTCACGTCTAATTGGATCGAAACAAGAAACTGTAATAACTTCTGGAGTATCATCAATAATTAAATCAACGCCTGTTAGTTGTTCAATTGTTTTAATGTTTCTACCTTCACGGCCAATAATTCTACCTTTCATTTCATCAGATGGTAGAGCGACAACTGACACTGTTCTTTCAGATGCAACTTCTTGAGAATATTTATCAACAGCTATTCCTAAAATTTCCCTTGCAAGTTCTGCAGCTCTTTCATGAGTTTCTTCTTCTTTTTCTTTAATATAAGCTGCCATTTCATGTTCTGTTTTTTCGCTTACTCTTCTAAATAATTCTTTTTTAGCATCTTCTTGAGTCATTTTTGCAACTTTTTCAAGTTCAACAATAATAGAATCAATTTTTGCTTGTAATTCTACTTGTTTACGATCTAAATCTTTGCTTTTGTTATCTAATTGTTGATTTAATTGTTTAATCGAATCTTCTTTTTGGGCAATAACCATTTCACGAACATCAATTTGTTGTTCATGAGCAATTATTTTCTTTTCAAGTTCTAGGACTTGATCCTTACGATCTTTTGCTTCTTTTTCAGCAGCAACTTTTAGTTCTAAAGCCGCAGCACGCCCTTCAATTTGTGCTGACTTTGTAATTTGATTAGATTTAACTTCAGCATCTTTGATTATCATTTCTGCCTTTTTTTGGGCATCTTTATAGCCAAATATTGGAATTAGTTTTAATACAACAGCGCCTAAAACCAAGCCTACTATTAATGCAACAATAAGAAATAGAACAAAAATAGGTGCATCAATCGCAAACAAAATTTGATTGATAAACATATGTCCTTTTCCTCCTGTTTATAACCTAGTTGATACGAACCATGTATCGTTTTTATTTTACTACTTTTTAGAAGAAAACACAACATTAAAACTTTTTTATTTAAACTATCCTAAATGTAAAAATAAAACGATATCGAAATTGATATCGTCCTATTTAAATATTATTTTAATTAGAAATTTTTATTTAATTTTCTTTGATCTCTTTAATAACTTTTTCTTTAACTTCTTCCATAATTGAAGGATTTTCTTTTAAGAAATCCTTAGCTTTATCTTTTCCTTGTCCAATTTTTTCCCCATTATATTCAAACCAAGAGCCTGATTTATGAATTATATCAAATTTAACTGCTAATTCTAATAGTTCAGCTTCTTGATTAATCCCTTTGCCATATGTAATTTCAACTACAGCACTTTTAAAAGGAGCCGCAACTTTATTTTTAACAACTTTTAATTTTACTTCATTTCCTATAACATTTTCACCATTTTTAATAGTATCGCCTCTTCTTACTTCAAGACGAACTGATGAATAAAACTTTAAAGCTCTTCCTCCAGTAGTAGTTTCTGGATTTCCAAACATAATTCCTACTTTTTCTCTTAATTGGTTAATAAAAATAATGCTACATTCACTTTTATTTAAAACTGCTGTTAATTTTCTTAAAGCTTTAGACATTAATCTTGCTTGTAAACCAACTTGGGCATCTCCCATTTCACCATTTAACTCAGCTTGAGGAACTAAAGCAGCTACACTATCTACAACAATTAAGTCGATAGCTCCACTTCTTGCTAACATTTCTGTTATTTCTAAAGCTTGTTCTCCAGAATCTGGTTGAGACAAAATAAGTTCATCAATATTTACTCCAAGATTTGCTGCATATACTGGATCAATAGCATGTTCTGCATCTATGAAAGCTGCTTTCCCACCTTTTTTTTGAACTTCAGCAATTGCATGTAAAGCAAATGTAGTTTTACCTGAAGATTCAGGTCCATAAATTTCAATTACTCTTCCTTTTGGATAGCCACCAACTCCTAAAATATAATCAAGAGCTATTGAGCCTGAAGGAATTACATCAACATCAACTTTACTTTTTTCACCAAGTCTCATTACTGAACCTTGTCCATAAGTTTTAACAATTTGTTTTAATGTTTCTTCTAATGTTAGTTTTTCTTCTTTGCTTGCCATATTTCTATGTCCTCCTATTATACTATAGTGTTTAGTTTTCAATATTCTTATTTATTAAAGCTAAAATTTTATTTTTCCCATCTTCTATGCATTGGTTTCTTATTTCTTTTCTATTTCCTTTATAAACATTCTTAAATGTGTATATTTTATCTTTTATAACAATACAACTATATACAAGTCCAACCTCTTTATTTTCACTTGGTAATGGGCCTGCATTGCCTGTAAAAGAAATCGCTATATCACTTGAAAATTTTTCCTGTACTTTTAAAGCCATTAAACATGCCATTTCTTTTGAAACAGCTCCATATTTTTCAAGTATTGTTTTACCATCTAATAATATTTCCTTAGCTTTGTCCATATAAGTAACATAAGCTCCAACAAGTACTTTGCTTGCCCCTGATACATCAACGATACTACTTGCAAATAAGCCACCCGTTAAAGATTCACAACTAGCTATCGTTAACTTTCTTTTAGTTAACTCTTTAACTAATTCTTCCATAATTTAATCAATATATTGTTTCATTGCTTTAAAATACATAACTCCACTAATTAAAGCAAACAATCCTCCTAGAAATACAAAAATTAAACCAATTAAATATACTATATTATTTGTAGTTCCAAAAAGTAAGATTAAGATGCCTGGCATTAAAGTTGCTGTTTTTAATTTTCCCCAAATCATTGCAGGAACAACAACTCCTTTTTTTAATGCTTGCATTCTTAAAGCATCTACAAATAAATCTCTTGCAATTGTTATTATTGCTAAAATACAAGAAACAAGTTGAATGTACATCAAATAAGAAGACACATCTCTTTCTTTAGTAAAAAATCCAAAAGCCATTAAAGAAATTAAAGTAGTATTTACTAATAATTTATCTGCAAGTGGATCCATAATTTTCCCATAATCTGTAACTATATTTAATCTTCTTGCCATATGTCCATCAATAAAATCAGTAATCGAGGCAAAGGCAAATAATATAGCTATTATTATTTGATTAATAGTCAAATAATTATTTCCATTTCTAAACAAAACATAATCTGTTTTTAATCCACATCTATTTGCTAAAGTGTATAAAACAAAAACAATTAGTACAAGTGGAACGCAAAACATTCTAATTGTTGTTAATTTATTTGGAGTATTCATTTCTTTAAATTTCATATTCATCACCTTGACTTAACATACGAATTATACCATATTTATTTTTTTAAATAAATAAAAAAAATATGCATTGATGCATATTTTATATAAAACAAATCAAAATAAGCCATGTGCTGTCTAGGATGATCATTTATCTATGCTTTCGCATCCTACTTGAAATTCTAATTCTTCCTTGTAGACTCCTCTACCAAATTTGAGTTTCTCGCTTGTGGAGCTTACCTCGTTTCATCTATTTGTTTCCAAATAGCTCGTCTCTGTGGCGCTTTATCGTCAAGCCATAGTTTCCCTTAGGCTTTTCCTTCGTCGTCTATTACTAGCCCACCCTTATTTATTAAAATGGCACAATCACTACAGGCATCACAGCCTGTGCGAGCATGGACTTTCCTCTCATTTAAAATGAGCGATCATCTTTTGATTTGCTTTCTAACAATGTTTTTAAATCTACAACCATATTTTCCAAATTTGATATTCGTTTTAAAACCTCAACATTACTTTGGCCATCAATATAATTGCTTCTAACACTACTACCTGCTTTAATAGTCGTTAAACTAATTTGTAAAGAAGCAATGTCAGCATCTTTTTTAGAAATATCTTTTTCTAGTTGCAAAATTTTTTTATTAGCATTTTCAAGTTCATTTTCAAGATGGATAACTTCTTCATTTATTTTGTCAAGATATGTGTCAACTTCAATTGCATCATAGCCAATTTGCTTTTTAGTAAAGTCTTTTTTATATATCTTTTCTGAAAGTTTTCTATCCATATTTACACCCACTTTCTAAAATGCAAATTCATTTTACCATTTTTTAGAAAAAAAATATAGTGTATAATAGTTATAAACCAAAAAAAAATGATAAAAATAACTTTGGTGATAAGTAGGTGAAAAAATGATTAACTATCCAACTAAAAAAGTTAGTAATTATCCAAAAAAAAATATGAATAATGCAAATCGTGGCATGGCTCTTGAAGATATGATTAATCGTTCTAATGAATATTATAAAAATCACAACATTGCCTATGTCAATAAACGACCTACAGGTATAAAAGTATTAAAAACAATGGAAAATTATAAAATTACTGAAGCGGTATTTTTAGCTCCAAGTACACTTGATTATGTTGGAGTTTATCAAGGATGCTATTTAGACTTTGAAGCCAAAGAAACTACATCAACCAAAGGGTTTATGCTAGCTAATATTGCTATGCATCAAATAAACGCTATGGAAAACATTTTAAAATATGGTGGAATTACTTTCGCTATCATTTTTTTTAAAGCATTTAATAGTATTTATCTTATCGATGGTCAAATTCTTGTTGATATATATAAAAACGAAAGTAAAATTATCCCCTATGAGAAAATAAAAGAAATCGGGCATTTGATCAATGAAGGATATAATATTCCTTGTGACTATATAAAAGTTGTCAAAGAAGTATATCTTGAAAAATAAGATTAAGAAAATTTTATTTACTGTCACCAACTTTTTTTTCATATTAATACTTCTAATTAGCATTGGAAGTAGTATTTATATGACTTTAAGTATTAAAAACACTCCTGAACTTGAAATTAAAAAAATTGATAAAAAAATTTCTTCTAAAATATATGATAATAATAATACTTTAGTAAAACAACTTTCACTTGAAGATTATAAGGATATTGTCTATGATGACCTTCCTGATGTTTTTATTAATGCTTTACTTTCTTGTGAAGATACAAGATTTTTTATGCATGATGGAATAGATATTCCTCGTTTAATTTCTGCTTTAAAAGAGGATGTGTTATCTATGTCTTTTAAACAAGGAGCTTCAACACTAACTCAACAACTAGCTAAAAATATGTTTTTATCAAAAGATAAAACTATTTCAAGAAAAATAAAAGAATACTATTTAACAAAAAAACTTGAAAGAATATATTCTAAAGAAGATATTTTAGTTTTTTATTGTAATTATATTTGCTTTGATGGTGTAAATAATGGTATTGAAAGTGCTGCACATAAATTTTTCAATAAATCAATTAAAAATGTTTCTTTACCAGAAGCAGCTCTTTTAGCAGGTATTGTTAATTTACCTACCATTTATAATCCATTTACCCATCCTGAAAAAGCTAATGATAGAAAAAACACTGTACTTTCAATGATGTATAAAAATGGATATATCAATAAAACTCAATATGAACATGCCTATAATGTAAATATTAAAGATATTTTATATTATAAAGTTGATAATAAAAACACCTATCCATATCAAGCCTATATCGATATTGTTTACCAACAAGTAAAAGAAAAAACTGGATATGATATATACCAAGTTCCTATGGAAATATATACTTATATGGACACTTCTTTACAAAAAGTTATCGATAATATCCAAAGTGGAAAAGATAATAACATTATTTTTAATAATGATTTAATGCAATTTGCTTCAGCCATCATTGATAATAGTAATGGCGCTCTTATTGCAAGTTTTGGAGGGAGAAACTATTTAGGGCAAAAATTATATAATCGAGCCTATTCAATGCTTAAGCAACCTGCAAGTACAATAAAAGTAATATTAGAATATGCTTTAGCTTTTGAATATCTTAATTGGTCAAATAAACAAATTTTAAAAGACATTCCTATTAATTATCCAAATAGTTCTTTAAAAATAAATAATGTGGATAACACTTATATGGGAGATATTTATATTAGTGATGCTCTTGGCTATTCAAGAAACACTACAGCAATTTCTACTCTTGAAAAAGTAATTGATAAAATTGGTTTACAAAATGTCATAAATTATTTAAAAGAATTAAATTTGATGGATGATGGTTCTTTTTCATATTCCTATGGACTTGGAGGATTTACATATGGTGTTAATATGGTAAACTTAGCTGCCTCTTATTCAATGATTGCAAGAATGGGAACATATATTGAGCCTTTAACCATTAAATCAATAAAATTATTAGATGGATCAAATGAAATTATTAATTTTACTCCTTTAAAGAAAAAAATTTTAGATGAAACTTCTTGCTATTTATTAACTGACTGTTTGCTACAAGTAATGGATAATAATATATGGAACATTAAAGCATGTAAAGCAGATAATGTTATCATGGTAGGAAAAACTGGAACAAGCAGTTTTGATAAAAAAACTATAAAAGAATTTAATTATCCTGAAAAAGCAGCTAAAGATCGTTTACTTGCTAGCTATAGTGTTGATTATACCATTGCTAGTTGGAGTGGTTTTGATGAAACTTTAAAAGATAAAAAAACTTATTTTTATAATAATTCTTATGAAAACAATTTAGTTAAAAAATTTAATAAATATATTTTTTCTTTAATTAATGCTAAAAATATTACTTTTAAAATTCCATATGGACTTGAACAATGCAATATTGTTAAAGGAAGTAATAATATTCTTTCTACCTTACAAGTTGAAAAAGACTATCAAGAAAAAGCACTTTTTAAAAGTAATAGTTTACCAAATGAATATTTTAAAGAAATATTAATTCAAGATATGGTAAATTTTGACTATTTTGTTTTAGAAGACAATATTAACTTTTTTATAAACAACTATGATAATGTAGTAAAATACAATACAATTTATGATTATGAAAAAGCAATTGGTGGAAAAAATATTTATATTGATATTTATCAAAACAATAATTTTATAGAAACATTGTTAGTAAATGAAAATATACTTTCATATCCTATAAATGAAAAAAGTAATTATCAATTTGATATTTACTTTCGCTTTAAAAATGGGATCAACAAAGGTCCTATAAGCACTATTTCTTTTTAATAATTGTCTTTATTACACCTATCTTTTAAAGCACATTTATCACATTCAGGATGAATTGCTTTACAAAAATATCTACCAAAAAAGATTATACTATGATGCATTTGAATCCATTTATCC
>CAKPXW010000048.1 GCA_934202505.1 uncultured Bacilli bacterium
ATAATAATAACAAATGAATGCATAATGTTTTATATTCTATATTATGAACATTAACTATTTCATCATGTATTTTTATTTTAGTAATATAAAAAGGAAGGGTATTATGAAAAAATATTTATTACCAAATGAAGGAACTTTTTTCAAAGCAAATTTACATTCTCATAGCACATTTTCTGATGGTCAATATAAACCAGAAGAATTAAAAAAACTCTACAAAGACAAAGGATATAGTGTTTTATCTTTAACTGACCATAATGTGATTGTACCTCATAATGATCTTTCAGATGAATCATTTATTTTTATTACTGGTATTGAAATTAATATTAATGATGATCGTGTATGGCCATATTATGTTACTTATCATTTAAATTTTTATAGTAAAGATAAAAATCGTGATAAATTTTTTGAGTTTGAAAATAAATACGATTATAAAGTCGTAAATGATTTAATTAAAAAGGCTAATAAAGAAAATTTTCTTGTGCAATATAATCATCCTCGTTGGTCATATCAAACAGCTAGTGATTTTGTAAATCTTGAAGGATTATGGGGTTTTGAAGTCTACAATCATGGTTGTGAAATTGATATGATGGATGGCTATGGAGAATATGAATATGAAACTTATTGTAGATTAAATGTTGATAAGTTATCTTCTTTCCCTACCGTTGTAGCTACTGATGACAATCATAATTACAATAAAGGGGAACATAATCCACGTAGTGACTCTTTTGGTGGATGGAGCATGATAAAAGCTAAATCATTATCATATGAGAATATCATTGAAGCCATGGAAAATGGTTATCTATATGCTTCTACAGGGCCTGAAATTAAAGTGCTTTATATTGAAAACAATATTGTACACATTGAAACTTCTCCTTGTTGTTGCATAGCTATGTTAACTGATAGTAGAAACACTTTTTATCAAAGAAGCAATAACGATGATTTAACTTTCCTTGACATTCCACTTTTTGAAACTGCTAAATCTTTTAGAATTGAAGTTTGGAATACTAAAAAAGAAAAAGCTTTTACTAAATCTTATAAAATCGATAATTTTACAAAAATTAATTCATAATTAAAAAAAGCATCAATTATTTTAAGTATTTATATTTTACTTAAACATAACTGATGTTTTTATTTTTAATATGTTTTTTTAATAGTAATTGTTGCTTCTTTAACATCTAAAGAATCAATAACAAAATTATAACGCAAAGGTGTTTCATCATAATATTTTACTTTTTCAAGTTTTTCATTACTTAAAAACAAAGTAGTATCATCGGCTTTAGAACTATCTGATAAATAAGTATCTCCATTACTTGTAGTTATTTGAGAAATTATTTTATACGCTGTTGATGAATTATTATATTTAAAAGTTCCATCTTTTTTGGTGTCAGCTTTTAAATGAAGCATTCTTATACCATCTACCCCAAACAATTTATCTTTAGTATTAAGTCCTGTATTAGTGTAATATTCTAATGCAAAATATTCTTGATATAACCCTTTTGACATATCAAAATCATTTGCAAGAATTATATACTCTCCAGATGATTCAAAAGGTTTTAGTTTTATAGTTACTTCATCTTTACTTCCATCTATTAAATATGGATTAGTTGTCCAATTTAATAAAGATTTTGTAAAGCTATTATGATCGCCTTTGGTATCATGATCCATTAGATCTGCCCAGCCTAATCCACCAATACTTGTTCCAGCTGATACATTATAGTCATAGTAATCATCTATTCCAAACATATGAGTTATTTCATGAACTATAGTATGGGTATCACAACTTGCTCCATCAAAAGTAAAAAAGTCTCTAGTTGCAAAAACATTACTACATATTTTTTTATTTCCATATGTTTTAGTTTTATCTGAATAATATGTAGTATAGGCCCACCATAAATCATTTTTTCTATTAACATCCATTGGCGCATCATTGACCATTATGATACCATCAATGTAGCCATCATTATTTGCATCATATTTAGTAAAATCTACCAAATTATTATCTTCATAATATTTTAAGGCTTCATTTAAAATCATATTTGATGCATCAACATAATTTGAAATGCTTCCATAATAAGTAGTTGTTTGTAAAGTTGTATAAACATTTTGAATATCAAAAGAGATGTCTAATTTCCCATAACTTGATTTTTCAAAAAACTCGGAAACACTTACCCACTCTAAAGATTCATCATTTTTAGAATTAAATGCTTTTTGTAGATAATCTGTATCAATTTTATCTTTTACATTTTTAAAGTGTACCGGAATAACTAATATATTAGCTTTTCCAATTGATGGTGTTAAACCTTCATTTTTATTTAAAATGTTTAAATCTGCATTTGTATTGATTATACTATAGCCATTTTCTTCAACACTTGTATTATCTTTTATACTTTCACTAGATGAATAAATACCACTAGATGATGACTCACTAGTGGTATTATTATTGCATCCAGTAATAAACAATATTGATAATAATAGTAGTTTATTACTATATTTCATTTAGGCAACTCCTTCAGGTAAAGTAATTTCTGTTGAGTTCCAATTTGTAAATGTATAAGTTTTAATTACAGAAACAGCGCTTTTTCCGCTTAATACATATGCGCTTGTAACAATCTTATCTATTGATAATGTAAAATCATCATTTTCTTTTAGGTAAATATGTACACCGCTATAGTTTTGTGGATATTGGAATAAAGCAGCACATAGTTTTGCATCTGTATCTGCATCTTTTGGCATTAAATATCCTTCTTTTTCATTATAAATGAAGTCTGAAGCATCAATATCATATAATCTTACTCTATCAAAGTAAACACTACTTAAGTAAGCTTCATAGTTATCCATTCCATAGCCATAAATTGTATAGTTTGTATGATCTCCACTATCTAAATAATATGTAGGAGAAATACTATCTTCATTACTAATTAAATAGTCAATATTTATAAGTCCAGTTGAAGCTTCATAAGTATATTCATAAATACCATTATTTGTACGAAGTTTATTTTCTACTTTATAATCTTCATAAATTTGACCATTTTTTACAAGAGTCCATAGAACTGATGCAGTATAGTTCATTGTATTTGCACTTGTAAATAAATTATTAAATACTGCTTTTTGAGCATCATTTAAAGCTACACCAATATATTCTTCTCTATCTTTAAAGTATGGTTGATTTGGATTTACATATTTTGTAGCATTTAATTTGCTAACGTCAACTGTTGCATAGCCATGTTCGCGAATATCTATATCAAAATAAAATACACTTTCACTAGCAATAGAGATAGCATCAATATGTGTTAAATAATTATCATTCCAACTAATTTCTAATTTTTCCCAATATTCACTACTATTATCGCCAAATACTTCCTTGCAGACATTTGTTAAAGCCTCTTGATTTGCTGGTTTGCAAACTTTATTTTGTAAGTCAAAAACAAAGTCTTCTTCCCAATCAATTCCTGCAAGTTCAAAACGATCAACAGTTGAATAATAGTTAAAGAAATATTCATTATTTTGATCTAGGTATTGATATTTTTTTTGACTACCGTCATCTAGATAATATACTAATTCTCCAGCATCATTTTCTACTAAATAATCTACGAAATTTGAATTATTAGATTCATAGTCAATTTGTATATTATGCCCATCATACATATATTCAGTGGCATTTCCTCCAATATATTCACGTGATTGTACTACTTGATACGTAAAATCTACAATATAGTTATATTCAGTATCATTTGCATAAGTAGTAAAATAATCATTTACATTGGTAATTTCTACAAAATCTTGTTTGTCTGAAGTTTCAGATGAAGAAACTTCAGGCAAAGTTGATTCAGAATTGGTTGTATTTGAAATAGAATCTTCTTCCTTTCCACAAGATGCTAATAAAATTGTAGATAGAAGAAATAAATTTAATTTTTTATTTTTCATAATTGCCTCCTAGATATTTTCTTTTCTTTTTCTAATTACTATATAGGCAGCTGATAATAGACATACAATGCTTCCTGATGTGGCAATTGCACCTTTACAGCCTTTTTTAGTTGGTTTATTATCATCAGTAGTATTGTTGTCTTTTTGTTTTTCAAGTGTCAAATTGCTAATATAATATTTGAATTGAATATTTCCATCTTCGTTTACACTAAAGATAAAGTTAGTATTATTGAAATTAACTGAATAGTTATCACCATTGTGTCTTACTCTATCAAAAGTTCCACCTTTATCACTAAATATGAATTCACCACTACCATCTTTATTTATAGTTAGTGTGTATTCGCCATCAGTAGTAGTAACTTTATAAGTTCCTACAATTGGTTTTACCTCATCTTCTGTTAAAGTTGGAGTATCTATTTCAAGAACTTGATTATATAAGTCAAGTAAGTGAGCTACTTTTTCACTATCAAATAAAGCTATTTGACCTTCATCTGTAATTGTTGAGTAACTATCATAAGCATCTATGATTTGTTGTTTATTTGAATTATCTGCTTTAGTGATATCAGTTAGAGCATCAATTGCTTCAATTGCTTTATTTGTTGCATCATCAGCAACTGCATCGCCAATAATTTTTTCACTAAAGTAATTTGTATATACCCATGTATCATAACCTTGTCCATTTTGTGGATAAACCATTGTTAGTTTAGAAGTAAACCCAACATAGTCCACAAAGTTTGCATAATAATATGGATATAAGTAATAGTACATATTATAAACATTACCTTCAGCTATATGATATAACTTGTTCAAATCATTAGTTAATGAATTTTGCGTTAATTGATTTAAATAATTAATCAAACTTGCATTGTAAGAGCCTTCAAGTGTAGGAGCATCAAATGCTAAGAAATTAACTTTCTTTAACTTATCAGCACCATAGAAAGCAAATTCTCCAATATTTGTAAGACTTCTTGGTAAAGTAATTTCAGTTAAAGCAAGTGCACTTGTTGAGCTATAGAAAGCATATGCATCAATTCTAGTTGTTCCTTCTTTTACTGTGTAAGTCTTTCTAGCATTTGCTAAAGGATAAGCTTGTAATTGTAAACTACCATTTGGAAGATAGATATATAAAACACCATCTTCAATTAAATATTTTGAGTTATTATAGTCAAGATAACCTTCATGTGAGAATTGAGTTAAATAGTTAGAAGAAGAGAATGCACCAAATTCAATTGTTTCTAGACTTTCTGGAAGATTGATATTAGCCACATAAGTTGAATTAAATGCATATGTTCTTACAACTTTAAGACTAGGGATTGATAAATCTCTAATTGGGTTTGCATAGAAAGCAAATTCTCCAACTTCAAGACAATTTTGAAGATCCAACTTATTAATGCCACAATTTGCGAAAGCTTTATTTCCAACATATGTCACATTTGTTAAATCAACAGTTTTTAAAGAACTATCAAGATAGAATGCCAAGTCTTTTATTACTTTAACATTTATTAAGTTAATATTTGTAAGTTTGCTACATTGACTAAATGCACCTTCATTTATTGTTTCTAAAGTACTCTTTTCAAGATTTAATACATTATTTAATCCTGTATTTCCTAAGAAAGCATAATCATCAATTGTAGCAATTGATGATAAATCGATTGTTACTAATGAAGAAGTTGGAGCATCTTCAAGTTCAGTCACATAAGCAAAGGCATACTTACCAATATGATGAACATTGCTTAAGTCGATTGTAGAAAGTTTATAACAATTAAAGAAAGCATATGATTCAATTGTAGAAATACTTTCCATATTGTTAACTGTTGTTAATTCATTACATTCTTTAAACATTCCTCTACTTAAAGTATCAGACATTGTATTTGATAATGTAACTTCTTTTAATTGACTACATTTTGCAAAGGCACTTTCACCAATATTTTCAACTTTTTCAAAAGAAATAGATGTAATTGCTGAACTCATAAATGCACCTTTTCCTACTTCTATAATATTTGTAGTATTGATACTATTAAGTTTTGTTTCAGCAAAAGCGTATTCACCAATTGTTCCACTTCCTAATGTAGCAGTTCCAAATGATGTAAATGATTTATAGAAAGCATATGCTCCAATAGTAGCACTATCGCCAATTGTTAAATTGTTTAATGTAGAAATATTTGCAAATGCTCCATAACTTACTGTAACATTTGTTCCTAACTTGACATCATTAATAGATGTATTTGTAAACATATAATCATTAATTGTATTTAATACATTAACATTACTAATAACATTTAAATCTTTTGCATAATAGAATACATATGTTCCAAAATTTGTATTTGCACAATTTACAAAGTCAATTGTCTTAATATTGCTATAAGCAAAAGCAAAATCTTCAACATCAGTAATTGTACTTGGTAAAGTTAAACTTTCAATAACATTATTTCCAGCAAAGGCCCCATGACCTATTTTTGTGATAGTAGAAGCAAAAGAATTAACTTTTACATTTGTAGGAACTAAAACTATTGTATCTTTAGTATTTGAATATAATACATTATCTTCTACAGTGTATAAAGTATTTGTTCCATTTATTTCTAAAGAATTAAAGTATTCACAATCAATAAATGGAGTACCTTGCATATGAAGTTTTGTATTAGCACTTAATACTAGTTTTTCAATACTTGATCCTTTAAATGCTTCATCATTAATATAAACATCCCCATTAGGTAATACTAAGGTTGTAATTCCTGTATTGGCAAAAGCTTGAGCAGAAATTGTTACATTTTTAGCATTAGGGAAATTTAATGTTTGTAATTGTTTACATCCAGCAAAAGCATTTTTACCAATTGTAATATTTTCTTTTGTAAATGTAACTTCTTTTAATGAACTATTAATGAATGTTTTATCATAAATAACTTCTTTATTTATAACTATATTTTCAATAGCTGAATTTTCAAACATAGAAACATTAAGAGGAGTTTCTTCATGAATTGTTACATCATTTAATAATTTTGTATTGGCAAAGGCATTTTTAAATACAACTCTTACTTTTTCTAAATCAATCTTAGTTAAAGCAGTATTAGCAAAGGCTCCTTCACCAATTGTAACGATATTTGATAAATCTTTTCCTGTAGTTTGACCTTCTTTATTTACATTTGAAAGTTTTTCGCAATTTCTAAAAGCATAATTTTCAACTTTTACTACATTATTTAGATTTATTGTTTCAAGATTAATACATCCTTCAAATGCACCAACATAAATATCAGTTGTATCTTCTGGTAAAGTAACACTCTTTAAAGCAGTTAAGCCAGAGAAAGCATATTTTTGGATATATTTAACACCTGCTGGTAAAGTAATACTTGTGATTGTGTCATCACCAACAACTTTTTGAATTGCATAACCATCTTTATCAAGACCATCATATGTATAGTGGGCAAAAGCATAAGGTCCAATATATTTAATTCCTAAATCATCAGGGACTACAATATCTCCACCAAAGCCTTTATAGTACATTAACATTACACCACTTGTAATAAATGGATTTTTAACTGTAACTGAAGTTGAAGGTGTAAATACAGTTTCCATACCATTTTCATAAACTACAGCTTTAATATTAATTGGAGTTTTTGTTTCTTTTAAAGCTGTAACTAAGCCTGTTTCATCAACAGAAACAAATTCAGAGTTAGAAGAAACATATTTGATTTCAAGTTTTGATTTATCAACATACCATGGTTCAAGTTCAACTGACAATCTAAATTGCTCTGAAGGATAAATTTCAAAGGAATTAGATTTTGGCATATAATCAAAAGTATCTTGAGAAGCTAATGAAGAATGTTCATAATCATCATTGAATGATTTAACAGTTGTATAACCACTATAAAATACTTTTTCAAGAGAAATCTTATTTGTAGTATTATTATCAATTACTTTAACTTTTACTTGAACACTTGTTCCATACATAGCTGATTTTCCAGTTATTGTAGCAATACCTTTGGAAACACCATATACTTTACCATTTCCAACAACAGCAATATCGTTATTTGAAGATGTCCAATTGAAGTTATTTAACATTGCATTTTCAACATTAACATAATCATTTAAATCAATCCTTGAATTTTTATTTACTTCAATTTGCTTTGAATTAAAAGCAAGTTTTGCATTATCAGAGCCATTTAATGAAACATAATAAATATTAGAATTCATTGCATAATCATCAACCATAAAGAAGACAGTATCTGGATAATCAGAATTCTTTAAGTCATCAAAATAGTCAGTTAATTCAAATTTAACAAGTGTTGAAGTATTAGCACTAGTTTGATATACAGGAATTGGATTATCAGTTAATGGAATTAATTTTTTATCTTTAATAGCACATGGTCTAACGGATTGAACATATCTATTATCTGAAACAGTAAGATTAATATAATAGCGATAATCTTTATCTGTTTTGTTCCATTCTCTTACATAATCAACTTTTTCTACTGTTGGTGCTTCATAATCAACATAGAATCTAAATTTAATTTCATTATTACTTACTTTATCACCATCTTTATAGTCTAAAGAAGCAACCATTTTAATTTCAAATTGAGTATTATTTGCGAAAGCATAACCATCTTTATCTAGCATGCTTAAATTGTATTGTTCATTATAAGGTAAGATTCCACCACTACTTCCATAATAAGTAGATTTTTTATTATTATAAGTAGTTAATGAATAAATTACTTCTCCTGTAGCCACATTAGTTATTGTTGTTTTTAATTCTTTAGCACCTCGTAGCATACCAGCATAGACTGAATATAGTTGATAAATTGCTGAATCTGAATCAATTGAAATAGCTGCTTTGTCTTCTGTTCCAGCTATTTTTTCATAACCAGCATCCATTTCATAAACATATCCACCTAAAGGTAAAATGTAATACTCACCATATTTTCCATAAGGAGTTGTTGCATATAAATCAGCAACCGTTTTATCTTTATCACTGATTGAATCATCAGCACGATCTTTTTCTACATCATAATAAGTTTTATCAAACATTGGAGCTTTTAACCAATCGCCATAGAAAGCAAGGAAAGGTATTGAAAGCTCAATATTTTTTTTGTCACTTACAGTTGTTAAATTTTCAAGTGTAATATAACCTTCAACATACATTCCATTTACAAAGTTTTTGTCAATGTATGCTTTTTCTTCATCTGATAATTGTAATGTTACTTCAATTGTTGAAGTAGTATTAGCAGGAACAGTAACTTTTGTTCCATTTAATGATAAGTTATTACCAACTTTAATTTGCATAGTTGGATTAAACATATGAGCTGTTTCGGCAACTGATTTTTCATCAGAAGAAACTGTTTCAGTCATTGTAAAGTTTGAAACATCATAAATCATTTCTTGATTTGATATATTAGAAATATTAAATGCAGCAACATATTTACCTGTTTTTTCTTTATCATCGCCAAGTTCAAGTTTTGTCTTTGTAAGTCCATCAACATAAAGATATGCATTTGTTTCAATAGCATTCATTAATGTTGCAAGACCTGCTCCTTGCTTTCTTGGTGAGTATGGATTTCCTACTTCATTTTTACAAATTACAGCTGTAGACATTAATAATTGATTAACCATACTAGTAACTTCACTTGGAGAAAGTGTTGGCCAATTTTTCTTAACATATTCACGGATTACAATAACAATACCACATGTATTTGGTGTTGCCATAGAAGTACCAGACATCTTGTCATATTTATTTCCTAAAACTGAAGAATAAATATTTCCACCATGCGCTGTAATTTCTGGCTTTAATGTTAAATCTGCAAGAGGGCCCCATGATGAAAAATCACTCATAAATGGACCTGCATTATATGATTTATTAAATCTTAAAGTACCAGTTTTTCCAGAATTAACAATAGAGTTTCCTGCATCTACTGAAATTGAAGCTACAGGGATAAATAATTCATCACCACATGTCATTCTAATAACACCAGAAACATTGTTATAAATTAAAATACCAATGGCTCCATGAGAATAAGCAGCTAAAAGTTTATCTTCAAAAGAAACGTTTCCACCTCTTTTTACAATAGCAATCTTACCTGTTACATCTTTATTTGATCCAACATAGTTAGCATTTAAACCAAAGCCTGAAATCACTGTGTAAGGAACATCTACTGTTCCATCAGCATTATAAGATAGTTTTCCTGCTTCAACTTGTTTGTCAATAGTTTCAAACATATGATCGATAAATTTATATTCAGATTGTTTAGAATCTGTAGCATCTGTAAAGAATATAGATTTAGATGAATCTCCATTTACTAAAGCATAAGGGTCTAATTCACCATTTATAGAAGCAACTGTTAAAGAAGCAGAATAAGAACCTGGTGAAGAAATTGTCCCTGATTCGGGATTTTTTGTTGAGTTTGTACCTAGTGTAGAAGAATATCCAGAAGAATATTCATTACCTGCAGCACATAAAACAGAAATTCCTTGGCTTTCAAGTTTACTATATATTTTATTTGTTCTTTCTTGTAAAGAATTAGTTTCATTTGCTGGAATAACTTCTAATGAGTATCCACCAATTGCGCCAAGAGACATATTAATAGCATCAACGCCAAGTAACGCTGCATCTTCAAGAGCATTAATAATATCGGCTGAATCACCGCCACCATCATCATCATTGAATACTTTCATCCAAGCGAATTGTGTTTGTGGAGCAATACCTTTTATTTGATCAGACTCTCCTCCAATAATACCAGATACGTGTGTTCCATGATCTGATTCAATTGGTACTACATCAATTTTTCTATTTGCGTAGTCATAAGCAAAAGGAATTTTTGAAGAAATATAAACATCATCTGCTGTTAAATTTCCATTTTCAAAAGAATAGGCAAAAGTATCTTTTAAAACTTTGTCTATGTCCTTTTTTGTCATTGCTGGTTCAGCAACTTCCATTTGGAATACTTCATGTGTATAGTCAAAACCAGAGTCAAGTACAGCAACTATTGTACCAGATCCATCATAGTCAGTATCATTATTATAAATACCTGTTGTTGGGTCAATATCTGTATAGTTAAATGTTACATTGGAATCAGTACTTGAGTTTCTTGTAGAAGTGTCAGTTGTTGTAACTTTTGTATCTGCCACTTGATAGATTGTTGAAACATATGCATTTTTTACACCGTCAAGTTGTCTAATTTGATCAATCTTTCCATAAGTTGTTGTTGCATACAATCCATTTAATAAAACTGTATAATTTCCATCAACTGTTTCAACAAGTTTTTCTTGTAATAAAGTTTTTGCTAAAGCAGCTTGTTCTTTAACCATTTCATTTTGTTTAGTAATTCCTTCTTTTGAATCAACAAAATTAGGTAATGAGTCAAATTTACTTCCTTGGTAAGAATCAACCAATGCTTTATCATCAATTTCAATAATTACAGAAATCTTTTGACTTTTAAGTTTTGCTTCATCACTTGCATTACTTACAAGAACAGATTCATTAAAGTTATTATCAAAATCTCGAGCAATGTTTTTTAACAATGTATCAAAATCAATTTTGTTAACATTGTTTTTAGTCTTTGTATTAAAAGATATAAGTCCAGAAATAGGTGCTATGCAACTTCCAAGCATCATGATTCCAAAAAATGATGCAGCAACTATTTTTAAGATACTAGTTTTTCTTTTACCTTTTTTCATATAGACACTTCCTTTCCATATATCAAACATTTCTTATACTATGTATAAGAATAAAGT
>CAKPXW010000049.1 GCA_934202505.1 uncultured Bacilli bacterium
TTAATGTTTTTTTAGAATAAATTTCGACTTGATCCATAGAATCAACAATATGTTCCGTAATCATTTGCTGATAGCCAATTATTGATGTTAAAGGGGATTTTAATTCATGAGAAGCATTCTGAAAGAAATCTCTTTTAGTTTTATTAATATTTTCTTCATTCGTAATATCATCAAAAGTTATAATTAATCCTCCAAATAACCATGTATCATTGATATAATTCAAAACACAATTTATTGTTTTACCATCTTTTTTTAAGATGTATCTATTATTTTTCTTGTTAGTAATTGATTCTTCTATCTTTTTTTGTAAATTAATATCTCGACATAAATAAATATAATTTTTGCCTATAATATTTGTATTTTCATTAAAAATTTCTAATATTTTATCGTTTGTTAAATTAATTTTGCCATTTTTATCAATTAAAACAACACCTTGATCAAGTAAATCTAATACTATTCTTATTTCATCTTTTTGTTCATTAATTTTTTTTATTTTTTCATTTAATTCATCATTTAAATTTTCTAAAACAAGTGGCAAGTTATCAATAGTTAATTCTTCTTTTATTTCTTCATTTTCTTCTGCAAGATCAGATAGCTTATTCAAAGCAAGATTAACAGGTTTTAAACTATATTTTGATAGTATTAAAATAAAAATTAAACTACCTGTTAAAATTATAACTAAAGCAATTACACCACCTAAAATGTATTTTTCAAGCACTCCAGCAATTTTTCCTACAGGAATAGCTATTCTAATATAATGATCATTATCAAAAGAGGCAACATACAACATCGTTTTATTTTCTGTTTTTGAAACTCTTTTAAATACTTTTCCTAAATTTTCGGGTTGCAATTCTTTTCTTTGTAAATGATTATCAAAATTATCTTTACTATCTGTATCGATAATTACATTTCCATCTTTATCGATAATAGTCAATCTAATATTACTATCGGCTGTTGAAATTATTGTCGCTGTTTTTTCATAATTTGTTCCATCAAAAATTGATGAAGCCATAGATAAATAATTTTTAGCTTGAGTGCAAAAACTATCATAATTTTGTTTATAAATTAATAAAGAAGAAGCTAAAAGCATTAAAAAAAGTGATAAAAACACAATAATTGTATTAGCAATGACTAGTTGTTTTTTCATATTTTATAACCTATTCCATATACTGTTTTTATAATACTACCATCATCATTTAATTTTTCTCTTAATGATTTAATATGCATATCAATTGTTCTACTTTCAAAAGATTGGTTTACTTTCCAAATTGTTGAAAATAACTGTTCCCTTGTTATAACATTAGGAGAATGTTGCATTAATATTTCTAATATTTCATATTCTTTAACTGTTAAGTCAATTTCTTTATTTTTATAGATACATTTTCTTTGATGAACATCTAAAGTAATATCTTTAATTGTTAAGGTACTTTTTTTATTGATTCGTCTTGCTTGTGCATCAACACGAGCCATTAATTCTAACAAATCAAATGGCTTTTCAATATAATCATCTGCTCCTAAATCAAGTCCTTCAACTTTATCTAAAATTAAATGTTTAGCAGAAATTATAATAATATGAATACTATCATTCATATTATCTTTTCTAATTGTTTTTAATATATCTATTCCATTGATATCTGGAAGCATTAAATCCAAAAGAACTAAATCAGGTTTTCTTTGATTAAATTCATCTAAAAAATCTTTTCCAGAATAAAAAGTTTTTACCTCATATCCTTGTTTAGACAATGTTTTATTAATAATTAGTGCTATATCTTTATCATCTTCAATTGAATAAATAAGTATTCCCATAAAAACTCTCCTACAAAATCATCTTGTCTTTATAATAGCCTGATATTATATATCCTACCCATTCAGCAATATTCACTGAATGATCAGCTATTCTTTCTAAATATTTTACCACTAGTGTCGTATAAATAGCAAATTGAAGATAATTTTTATCAACTTGTTTTTCCTTACTTAACGATTCTATGATTTCTAAATATTTTTTATCTACATAATCATCATCTTTTATTACTTCACTTGCAAGATTATAATCTAAATCAATGTATGACTTAACAGCTTTTTTTATCATTTGAATAACATATATTGTTAATGGCTCAATTTCTTTACATTTTTGACAATTGCAATTAACAAGTCTTTTAGCAAAATCATAAATGTCTTCAGCATGATCTCCTATTCTTTCGACATCTGAAACCAATTTTAATACTCCAGTAACTTCTTTTAAATCTCTAGCAAATGGTCTTTCTTTTAATAAAATATTTATACACATTTCCTCAATTAATCTTTCATATTGATCAACCAAGTCATCATTTATTTCATTAGCCGTTTCTTTACCTAAATAAAAGTTTATTGCTTCTTCAATATTAAAAACTACTGAATCAGACATCTTAAGTAAAACTTCTTTTAAATCTTCTATTTTCTTTTCCAGTGACATAATTAACCAAACCTCCCTGTAATATAATCTTCTGTCTTTTTATTATGGGGATTGGCAAATAAATCTATTGTCTTGTCATATTCGATAATTTCCCCAAGTAAGAAAAAGGCTGTATAATCAGAAACTCTAGCTGCTTGTTGCATATTGTGCGTAACAATAATAATTGTATAGTCTTTTTTTAATTCTTTAATTAACTCTTCAATTTTTAAAGTAGCAATAGGATCTAAAGCACTAGTTGGTTCATCCATTAAAATAACTTTAGGATTCATAGCAATACATCTTGCAATGCATAATCTTTGTTGCTGACCACCTGATAAACTTAATGCACTATCTTTTAGTCTATTTTTAACTTCTTCATATAGCGAAGCTTTTTTTAATGATTCAATTACGATTTTAGAAAGTCTCTCTTTATTTTTTATTCCACTACATTTTGGCCCATAAGCCACATTATCAAAAATAGACATAGGAAAAGGGTTAGGATTTTGAAATACCATACCAACTTGTGTTCTTAAATCAACAGTATTTAATTGAAATATATCTTTATTTTCATATGATATATCTCCTTCTATTTTACAATTATCAATTAAATCATTCATTCTATTAAAACATCTTAACAGTGTTGACTTTCCGCATCCTGAAGGGCCAATAAAAGCTGTAATTTGATTTTGATAAATATTAATATTTATATTTTTTAATGTAAGTTTGTCTCCATAAAACAAATTTAAATCTTCAACATTAAATATTACTTCCATCCTATATTCCTCCTTTTTTCTTATAAAAATAATAAGAAATAATTTTTACTAAAATATTCATAATGAATACAACAAGTAAAATTATTATTGAAATAGCACATGCTACATTAAAATTTGGTACTTCTTCTCTAGTTATTGACCAAATATGTAATGATAAAGAAGTTGACCCAGAAAAAATATTAATATTATCTTCTATAGAAGTTCCCATTACAAAAATTAAAGCTGCTGATTCTCCAATTATTCTGCCAATAGATAATAATGTAGCTGATAATATTCCTGGAAAAGATGATGGCAATATAACTTTAAATATTGTTTGGGTTTTAGATGCTCCTAAAGCTAAAGAAGAAGACATATAATAAGAAGGTATACTTTTTAATGATTCTGATGTTGTTTTAATTATTGTTGGTAAAAGAATTATAGTCATAGTTAAGGCACCTGCTAAAATTGAATAAGTATTTTTAGAAGAAAACGTACTTACAAAAGGAATAAACACTATCATTCCTACAAATCCAAAAATTATTGAAGGTATCCCGCTTGTAGCATCTATCATATTACTAATAATATTTTTAAATTTCCCATTTTTAGCATATAGCACTAAATAAATTGCTGCTCCAATTCCAAGTGGTAAAGAAAAGAAAAGAGATAATATTATTAAATACATAGTAGTGATTAATGAACCTTTTATTCCTCCACCTGATGTAACACATTGCAAATAAGATATTTCATATGCGTTATCTAATTTAATAACAAATTTTTCAGCCTTATCTTTAGTAGATGCATAAACATCTTTATTATCTTTACTTACCCCTATCAAAACATCTACTGTTTCTCCAACTTTAATTTTATAAATTTCATTAGTAGATGTGCTTTTTGCATTATTAAAAGGAGAGTTTTTATCAACATATACGACTTTTAAACAATCTTTTCCATCGATAGTTTTATCATCACAAATTGCTATGCCATATTTGCTTGAAAAATAAGCATTTTTTATATTTGGATTTTCAAACTCATTTCCGTTTTGAAAAACTGTAATAATATTCATTGTTTCATTATAATTTGAAGTTAAAAATTTCCATGATAAACTAGGTGCTCCATTTATAAGAACATATAAAATTATTCCAAATAAGATTATAATGGCAATTAGTGAAGAAAAATATGTAGATATCTTAAATAATATGTCTTTTATCATTCTTTTTTTATTCATACCTACACATCCTTTTTTTAATAATGTTTAAAATAATATTCGATAAAAGAATTAATAAGATTAATAAAATTCCTAAACTAAATCTTATATCATAATCAAGACCTACTGATTCATGAATGCCTTCTAACATTGTTGATGTAATTGTACTTGTAGGATTAAATAATCCAATAGAAATACCATTATTTCCTCCACAGACCATCGATATAGCTGTTGCTTCACCTAAAGCTCTACCTATTCCTAAAATTAATGCTGAAAAAATACCACTTTTTGCACCTTTAATTACTATATTATAATTTGTCTGCATCATAGTAGCGCCTAATGCTAATGAAGCATTTATTTGGGTGTTTTTTATCGCTTTCATTGATGTTATCGATAAAGTTGTAATTGTTGGCATAATCATCATAACTAGTACTAATATTACTGATAAAGTAGATACTCCTCCTGCTGTTTGATAATTAAATATTTTTGCTAAGTTTTTAACCATAGGATTTATTATGCCCATGCCAAATAAGCCAAATATTATTGAAGGAATTGAAGACAATAATTCAACAACCATTTGTAAAATATGGCCAATCTTTTTAGGTGCAATTCGAACAATAAATAAAGATGTAAGTACACTTAAGGGTAGTGCTACAATAGATACGACAAAAACAATAAATATCGTATTAATAACAATTCCTAAAGCGCCATAACTATTATAATTATACCTTGTAGAAAAAAGAAACTTAATTAGTGATGCTTTTTGGCCATTGGCATATTTTATAATAAATGGTCTACTACCTTTTAAAAATATAAAAGAAATAATTACGACAATAGACAAAGAGCATATCACCCCTATTACTAGGAAGATGATATGCGAAATTTTATCTATTATTAATTTTTTATTTGACTTATTCATATGTATTACTTGCTAACAAATAATTCCATTGTTTACTTGCTGATGAATATATTTCTTTTAATTGACTAGCCGTAATATTATCTATATATGTATTTTTCTTATTTACTGCCACAACAATTCCATCTTTGCAAATTAGTCCATAACTATTTTCTTTAGCATTTTCACTATCTTGTTTTAATTCTCTTGATAAAAAGCCAATATGCATACTATTTATTCCATCTTTTTCTTTTCCTTGAGTTCCTTGATAAGCAGCACTTGAACCTGTATGATTATGAACTGGTTTAAAGGTTGGACAATATGATTCAAAGGCTTTTGTTAATGCTTCAGCTATTTTTTCAACTGATGTGGAACCACCAAATTTTATTTCAACACGTTTATCTTTGTCACATGCTGTTTCACATAATTGCTTAATTGCACTATTTTCTGGAAGTTCTAATAAATCTTTAAATTTTAAAGATGCTGATAGTTGATTTACTAAGATTCCATCTTTAGATTTTATGATTCCTTGTCCTTCTTGACTTTGCATAAATAATAGAAATCCTTGAATTAAATTCCATTCAGTTTCATTACAATCATCTTTAACTTTAGTAATATAATTGAAATTTCTTGAAAGTTTATAACTTCCATCAATTACTGCCTCTTCACTAGGCGTTACATTTTCATATTTTAAAATGTTCAAATTTGATTGCATAGCTGATGCTAAAGAAATATAACCAATTCCATATTCATCATTATTTAAATAAGAAATCATATTTCCATTATCTGTTGTTTTTATAGCATTTGGAAGTAAAGAATCATCTTCTACTGCTTCTTTAAATCCTATTGCTGTAAAAAAGCCATCTCTTGTTCCTGAAGTTTTATCTCTTGTATATTTTGTAATTGTTTTTGTTTCATCGAAATTTAAGTTTTGGTCATCTTTTTGGCATGAATTTAATGCTAATGTTGATACAATTCCTGCAAATGCAGCAAATATTTTTATTCTATTTTGCATTTTTCTTTCTCCTTTTTCATCCACTAACATTATAAAATTGTCTATAAATAGAAAAATATCGCATTGCAGTAAATCATTGTAAAAAAAGCGTAAAAAAAAGAAACATAACTTTTACATTTTGTTTCTTTTTCTTAATGTTATTATATAAATTTTTCTATAATAGTCCTGACATTTATTATATTAAAAGAAATAAGCAATATTTTTATAAGTTATTTTTTTCCTATATATCTATTTACTTTACTTTTATAAATTAAATATTCATCTTTAAATGTTTTTCCCATGAATTTTTCTTCTTGTAATATTTGTAAATGAAGCATAACTATGGCAAATAGACTAAATACAATTGAAATTGGATTAGTATACATTAAAGCAATTCCAATATATACTAAATCAAATCCTAAAAAAGCTGGATTTCTACTTATTGCATAAATTCCATGACAAATAAGATTTGTTTTATCTTTTTCAGGAATTCCTGCTCGCCAACTATCTCTCATTGAAACAATGGCTATAAGGAATATTAAGTCACCAAGAAAACCAAGACAAACGCCTATTATTCGAATTATATTTATTTTTATTAATTTCCATCCTAATATTATAGATAAAACTTCTGCTAAGACCACGCAATATGTAGCAATAGACATAATGATTTCTACTTTATGCAATGTCTTTTCTTTTCTGCTTCCGATTTGATTTGTTTTAATACCTTTACTTCTTTGAATAAACATTTTAGTAAAATAAATGCCATAAAAGATAATTAATATTAATAATGATAAAAATCTAAATGGAAAAAAATTTTCATATATATCAAACATAAATTACTCTTACTTATTAAAATTTTTCATGTTTGATTCAATATAATCTTCACAATAATATATTGTTTCATTTGTTATTAAAAAATCTTTTGAATATAAATAATAATTATCCCAGTTATGACTTGGAGATGTGCTTTTTTCATCAAGTAATTCATAATAATCATAAGTGCATATTACAGCATCATTATATATAGTATAATTAAAATAGATTTTATAATTACTTTGAAAATATGAACCATCATAATAATATCTAAAGATACCTTTGCCATTTTCTTTAAATAACAAATATATCATAGTAGACTCATCTGTATTAACATCATCACTCAATATATATTTTTTATTTATGGTCAAAGTTTCACTTTTATCAGTTTTTTCACTTGTATTTGTAGCACAAGAAGTTATTGAAAATAATAAAGCAAATGCTAACAGTATATTTCTTTTTTTCATTTCTATTCATTAATTAATAAATCGTTATTTATTAAATCCCTTTCTTAATAATTATACATCATTAAAGATAAAGATGGGAAATTACCTGATGAAATTTCAATTTTATTATTGTTTTAAAGAAAGCAAATAATCATCAAAATTGATTTTAAAATGGATATGATTATTTTTTATTGTTTGTTTTTTAAATCCCAAATGGGTAAATAGTTCTATACTTCTACTATTATTCACATGAATATTTGCTGATAATTCCTCTATTCTCCAGCAAAAAACACTTCATACATTATTTGTTTTAATGCATAAAAGCCATATTTTTTACCCCAGTTATTTGGATTTCCAATAGCAATAACTACTTCATAATGCTTTTTAGGAATTATTGTAAAAAGTGTTACAAAACCAATACTATTATTTTTTTTATTATCAACAAGAAAAAATCTTCCATCTTTATTTAAATAATAAGTTAAAAGATCTGCTCTATTAGAATTTATTATTTCTTCTAGTGAAGAAGTTGTATTAATATCTTCATTAAGATATTTAGTCACATCATCATTTTCTAACCATTTAATAATGTTTTTAGCATCAAAAAGTTTTACGTCTAGCCTAAGAGTTATTTTCATGGCTTTCCTCCTCAATCATAAGATTAATTAATAAAGCCTTTTAGAAAATATCTCTAACGGTTCTTTTAATCTATTATAACAAATAAAAACTTTTAATCAAGTAAATATACATGAGAAAAAATCCCATTTAATAGAATAAATTCACCAATTATAAAAATCAATCGTTCCGTAGTAATATACAAAAAGAAAAAGAGCCTCCTAAAAATGCCATTTGGCACTTCTACAAGGCTCTAAATGTTGCTGGCAGAAAGGATAAAGTTTCCTATTTGCAATAAAAAAGGTCTGACACTTGTATCAAACCTATGCTTTTCTCATGGAGCAGATGACGGGAATCGAACCCGCATAACTACCTTGGCAAGGTAGTGTTCTACCACTGAACTACATCTGCATCTTTTCAGCGTAATAATGATATCATAACTTTTTATGTATTTCAAGCATTAAATACAAAAAAATGGATTTTTCAATCCATTTTTTTATTGTAATTTAAAAGTAATTATTTTTCAATTGCGCCAACTGGGCAGCTGTCAGCAGCTTCAGAAGCAGCTGCTTCGTCATCAACAGATACTTCGTCAACAGTTACTTGAGCTTTTCCATCATCGCCTAATTCGAATACTGATGGGCAAACTCCTGCACATAAACCGCAACCGATACATACATCTTGATTAACTTTTACTTTCATATTATATTCCTCCGATTTTTTTGTACATGTTTATTATAAACCATTTCTAATATTTAAACTATATTTTTTTGCTCTTTTTTTGTTTTTTTCTTTTAATAACTTTCTAAATATTATAAAATATTTAGGAAGGAGATGTGATAGTATGATAAAAATATCAGAAAATGTTTTAAAAGCTTTAGAAAACAATATTCCGGTTGTTGCTCTAGAGTCAACTATTATCTCTCATGGTATGCCTTATCCTAAAAATGTTGAAACAGCTTTAAATGTTGAAAAAATTATTGAAGAAAATGGGGCTGTTCCTGCAACAATAGGAATTATTGATGGTGTTCCTATTATTGGCATGAATAAAGATGAGATAGAATTATTTGGAAAAAGACAAGGAATTGCTAAAGTTTCAAGAAGAGATCTTCCTGTTATTATGGCAAAAAAAATGTGGGGTGCAACTACAGTTGCTACTACTATGATTTTAGCTAATATGGCTAATATAGAAGTGTTTGTCACTGGTGGAATTGGTGGAGTTCATAGACATGCTCAAGAAACATTTGATATATCAGCAGATCTTCAAGAACTTGCAAATACTAATGTTACTGTTGTTTGTGCAGGAGCTAAGGCAATTTTAGATTTGCCATTAACACTTGAATATCTTGAAACATTTGGAGTGCCAGTTCTTGGCTATAAATCAGATAATTTAGCAGCTTTTTATTCAGCTGATAGCAATTTAAAATTGGATTATAAAATGCAAGATGAAAAAGATATTGCTAAAGTAATTTATTATAAAAGAGCTTTAAATTTAAAAGGTGGTATCTTAATTTCTAATCCTATTTTAGAAAAAGATTCTTTAGATAGTAATTATATCAATAAAATTATTGATGATGCTATTTTAGAAGCTACAAACCTTCATATAAAAGGTAAAGATATAACTCCATTTCTTTTAAAAACAATTGTAGAGAAAACAGGAGGAAAATCCTTAGAAGCAAATATTGCACTAATTTATAATAATGCAAAAATTGGAGCAAAAATTGCTTGCGAATATGCTAAGTTAAAAAATAAATAATATGGAAAAAAGAGTAGATAGAAATAAAGAACTTTATAAAGAAATTGAAAAAGATATTGCTAACATTCAAAGAAATCGTGACAATAGTTCTTTTAATAATACAAACCAAACATTAAGTTGTATAAATCCAGATTTATTTGATAGTTCTTTAAAATCTACCAAACAAGATTCAAAAAAGACAAACATATTTGCAAAATATAAAATACACTTAATTACAGCTTCAATTTTTTTAGTTTTAATAATTATTATTATAGTATTGGCGGTGGTTCTAAATGGAAAATAAATTAATAATTGCAATTGATGGTCCAGGTGCTTCTGGAAAATCTACAGTAGCTAAATTAGTTGCTAAAAGACTAAATTTAACCTATATTGATACAGGAGCAATGTATCGTTGTCTTGCTTTATATGCTCTTAGAAATAATATTGATATAAAAGATAGTAATGCTCTTGCAAAAGCTGCAGAAAGCATTGATATATTTTTAGATAATGATGACAAAGTATTTCTTAATCAAGAAGATGTTACAAACTTAATTCGTGGACATGAAGTAACAGCAATTGTTTCACCTGTTTCAGCGCCAAGAGTGGTAAGAGAAATTCTTGTTAATAAGCAAAGAAAACTAGCTGATGAATCTAAAAATGGAGTTATAATGGATGGCCGAGATATAGGGACTGTTGTTTTACCACATGCTAATTTAAAAATTTATCAAATTGCCTCTAGTAAAGTACGTGCTAAAAGAAGATTTGATGAAAATATAACTAAAGGATTAAAAGAAATTCCCTTAGATGAAATTGAAAAACAAATTAATGAACGTGATTATTTAGATATGCATAAAGAATATGGCTCTTTAAAAAAAGCTGAAGATGCTTTAGAACTTGATACAACTAATTTATCTATAAATGAAGTCGTAAATTGGATTTGTAATAAAGCAAGGGAGGTATGCTAATGAAAAGATCAACTGTAGCTATTGTTGGAAAACCTAATGTTGGAAAATCATCTTTATTTAATAGAATAGTTGGCGAAAGAAAATCAATAGTATACGATGAACCAGGTATTACTCGTGATAGAATCTATGCTAAAGCTAATTGGCTTACTGTTAATTTTAATTTAATTGATACTGGTGGCATAGAACTTGAAAATCGACCATTTCAAGAAAGCATTCGTGCCCAAGCGGAAATAGCCATAGAAGAAGCTGATTTAATTATCTTTTTATGTGATGGAAGAACTATGGTTTCAGATGATGATTATTTAATTGCAAAAATTTTAAAAAAAACTAATAAACCTATCATATTAGCCGTCAATAAAATTGATGATATTACTCTTTCTGCTAATGCTTATGATTATTATCAGTTAGGAATAGATTCAGATATTGTCTCTATATCTACAACTCATGGTATTGGAATTGGTGATTTACTTGATAAGGTAATTGAACTTCTTCCTCGTCAAGAGGCAAAAGAAAAAGATGATGAAATTGATTTTTGCTTAATTGGAAGACCAAATGTTGGAAAGTCATCTTTATGCAATGCAATATTAAATCAAGAAAGAGTTATTGTTTCTTCTATTGAAGGAACAACTAGGGATGCTATTGACACACCATTTACAAG
>CAKPXW010000050.1 GCA_934202505.1 uncultured Bacilli bacterium
TTATTTTTTACAAGTACAATGACATGATTACATGTAAGATTATTAATAGTTTTAACACCAATTAATATATGAGTAATATCATCATTATTTTTTAAAATATTAATAATTTGTTCTTTTACTTCTTCGTTAGTATATGGTGTTAAATTATCTGTTAGTTTAAGAGTTAAAATATTATCAAATTCATCTTTTTGATTAAAAACTGTTACTTGTATATTACGAATATAATTAAGATTTTTCTCATCACCAATCATAGAGTAGTATTCTCCAAGGCTTTGTAAAGCTTCTAATTTAAACTCATTGTTTTCTCCATTGATTATTTTGTTTAAGTATTCAATGCCATCTTTATTATATTCAACATTAAGTAAGATAGTTCCTAAAATATAATTGACTCTATTTTGATCTGAAATAGTAGATAAGACTTTATAACAAATATTTTTAGCAATAGCATAATCACCATATGCAAAAGAAGCATCAGCTAAATCATTTAATTCTTCAATGTTTAAAGTATCACTTCTATTTTTTAATTGTAAATATTGTTCATATTTTTTTATGTTAGATTCATTATTATTATTATTATCTTTTAAACGATTATTAATTAATTGATAATAATTAAGTATATCATTATCAAAATAATGATTTTCAATAATGTCAATTTGAACATCTTCTATATGACATTTTTCTTTCCTTTGATGAATGTTTGGATGGCTTCCAAAACGTTCAGGAAGGTGATGATTAGAAACATATACAAAGAAATCTTTGTATTTATTATAATAATCAAGTCTACAAGAAAAATCTTCTAAAATAGTTTCATTTGTAAATTTATTGTTTTTCATTACTTGATAATCAATATTATAATAATTAAGTCTATTTGTCCTTTCAATGCCAAATGTTTTAATAGTAGCATTAACAAAACTTTGTTCCATATGTTTATTTAAAACTTCATTATCAGCTTTATTTTCAAAATATTCATTGACTAAATAATTATTCAACATATTATTAAATGAAGCTTTTAAAATAAATGGACAAACAAGTCTATAGGTAAAACGTGGAAATAATAAGTCAAAGGTATTAAGCAATTTATCAATTTTCGATGCATATTCTAAATCTTTGTTTTTAAAATGTGCTATTTCATGAATTAAAATAGCTTTAAGCTCTTCATTAGAAAGAAATTTCAAATAAAGCCAACTAATATAAATATTTAGCATATTATTTACTTTATTAATCGAGCAATTTGCATCATGAATGATTTCAGTATTAACTTTTAAATTTACATTTTCATCTTTAAATATTTGATTAACGAAAGTATTTAAAATTGGATAATCACTTTTTTCATTTGTTACCTTTTTATTGGTGATTTTTTCAAATAATGAATAAAAGAAAATAACTAATAAAGGAATAGTAAAAGTAAGTTGAATAATAAAAGGTATGATAGAATAAGAATTATTATTTATAGCGGCTATGGAAAAAATTAAAGAAATATTAAATAAAATAATATTAAAAATACCATAGATTAAACAGTTATTATAACTTTGAATTGAAGATTTTCTTATTTTATCAACATTATTTTTTAACCATTCTTTTTTTCCTAACAGAAAGTCTAATTTTTCTTGATTGGTCATTTTATTTATATTTTTTTCAAATAAACTACTAGTAATTACATTAGCGAAAATAGAAATTATAGATATAAAAGTGAAAATAATTGATAAAATCAAATAATTTATAGGCGTATAATTAGTTAATAATCTTCCAAATAAAGCTAAAAATCCAACATATAAAAAGACTGATAAAATACTTAAGATTAATAATAAAATTTTTTTCATAATTCTCTCTTTTCTAATTTGTTTGTTCTAGCTTTATCTTTTCTTTTTCCATTTCTATTTCCTCATAAGTATAAAAATCAAAAGCTTTTCCCGAATAAATTTTAAATGTTTCTTGTGAGATGAAGCCAAATGACATGCTTAATATATTATTGGTAGCTTTTTTTATTACAATAGTAATTGGTCTAGAAATCACATTAGTAATTTTACTAAAAATATTCTTCTTCTTTTCTTTTTTCTTTTTTGTTAATTTAGTTAATTTCATAGAATAAATTGCTTTGTTTACAAAAGATGGTAATATACTTTCTATATCTTTAATAATAAGTTTATCTAAATATAACACTTCTCTTACAGTTAATTCTCCAATAGGTCTTTTAGACTCTGGATAAAATAAACTGGCAATTTTTTGAATAAGGTCCAATGCATTTGTAAAATAAAGCGATAGTACCTTATCAATATTTTCTTTAATTTGTTCTTTAAAATTATTTTTACAAGTTAGTGTAAGATCTCTTACTTTTAATTCTAATGAATCAATAATTTCATCGGTAAATTTGCTTTTTTCAAGTTGACTTTTTTTCTTGCAGATTATTGTATTAACAAAATAATATATAAATAATATTAAAGCTCCTAAGATAATTCCTATAAATAAAGCAAATAAAGTTGTTAAGTTAATATTAAGATTCATTTTTATTCACCTTCTTTATTTTATCATGTTTTGAATAAAGTTCAAAGGCTTCAAGTCCAATAAATTCAATTAAAGAAGATATAATTTTTCCACTTAGTAATTTAATTACGGGTTGAATTGCAAGCTTTTTTATCCAAGTAACAGGATTTAAAATTTTAAGAATAAAAAGTAAAAAATTGATATATTTTTTGCTTGAATTATAAATTTTTATTATTTTATTTTTTTCGATATATTCAACAACATTTATAATATTTATAATAGTATTAATCTTTAATTTTTTTAAAAAATGAACGCTTGGTAATGATAATAGTTGCTCTATTTTTAATGTGATACTTTTTATGAAGTCGATAGCTTCTTCAATGGTAATTTCACTTAAAGGATTTGTTGATTTTGGATTGAATTCAATAGCAATAGAATTTATTAAATTATAGGTTATAGTGTTTTTATTAATTTTTCCATTACTATATGGAAATAAAAGATCCATACCTTTTATTTTACTATGCTTTGTTTTATATTTAAATGTTTCTTGAGCTTCTTTTATTTTTTTGTGAACCTTTTCTTCGACAATTGTCAAGTCATTAGAATCTTTATTAATTCTCTTTTTGGTAAGAGATATTTCTTTATTAATAGTTTTAAAAATAGAATTTACATATATTAAAAAGGTAATAAATATTCCAAAATAAATTCCGATTAGTAAAGCAAAAACTGTTGCAAAAGTAAAGTCATAACTGAATTTTAATGAAAACATTTTCTCCCCTCCAATAAATTTATTATAACACTTTATATATTTATTTGATATAATATTATTAATTGAAAAATGAGGTGTTGAAAATGGAAAAAAGAAGAACTAAAACATTAATTGGATCAATAATTATATTTGTAGTTTGCCTTGTTGCAATAATTCTTTCATTTAGTACACTTGTGGCATATTTTAGTGATAAAGATGCTTATATGAGTTCAATTTTAGCTCAAGTTGATAAAACAATTGCTAGCATTCCTGATAGTTTAAAAAAACAATTAGGAGATGAATTTTTAAATGCATATCGTGATTCATATTTAAGGCAAACACTTATATCAACATTAATTTCGAATTTTGCTATTATTCCTTTAACATTAGTAATAACATTTTTTAATGTAAAAACAGTTTTAACTATTAATAATTCTTGCTTTGAAATAGTTGATAAAAGAAAATATATAGTTACTAATATATGCTTGGCTGCTTTTTTATATTTACTTGTGGGTACTGATTCAATATTTACTATTGCATTAGTAGCAGCAATTGTCTTATTAATTCTTGATTTCCAAAATGCTGGAAAAGAAGTTACATATTTTAAAAAATTAAAAGAACAAGAAGAACTTGAAAGAAAAGAACAAGCAGAAAAAGCAGCTAGAGAACAAGCGACTTTATCTATAAATCAAGAACAAGAAGAAGTTACTCAAGAAAAATTAGATGAAATTTATAAGGAATTATCTGAACTAGAAAAAAGTTATAAAAATGGTGAAATATCTTTTGAAGAGTACAAAGAAAGAAAAGATCAAATTCAAAATATAAAATAACAATTGATTTTAAAAGGAGTTGAAACTATGGATGAACAAGAAATAAGAATTGTTGCCTTTAAGCATCATGGAAAACTCCATAGAGTATGGTATCAAACATATCTTATAGAAGATAATGAAAATTATGTAGCAGTAGGGTCTACTCATTCGTTAGTTGTTGAATCAGATGGAAGAAAATGGCATGCTATTGAACCTGCAGTATCTATATTTATGAAAAATGAGTGGTTTAATATAGTAGCAATGATGAAAAGTGATGGTATTTATTATTATGTAAATATCGCTTCACCATCTTTATTTAAAAATAATATTATTGAATATATTGATTATGATTTAGATTTTAAAGTTGATCCTGATTTTCATATAAGAACTTTGGATGAATTTGAATATAAAAAACATAAGAAGTTATTTAATTATTCGGAAGAACTTGATGAAGTTATAAAATATAACTTTAAAAAAGTAAAAAACAAAATAGAAAAAAAAGAATTTCCTTTTTCCCATGAATTAATTGAATCATTATATAAGGAGTATTTAAAATAATATGTATCGTAATTATAGATCAGGAATGATAGAAGTTATTACAGGCTGTATGTTTGCAGGAAAAACAGAAGAATTAATAAAAAGAATGAAAGTATTAGAATATGCAAAAAAGAAGGTTGTTGCTTTCAAACCTAATATTGATAACCGATATAGTGAAAATAAAATAGCTTCTCATGCTGGAAATTTTTGCGAATGTATTTGTATTGATATTAACGATTTAGAACCAATAAAAAAACTTATAAATGATAAAAGTATTGATGCAGTTATAATTGAAGAAGTACAATTTTTAAACCAAGAAATTGTAGATGTTTGTGAAGCTCTTGCAAATAGTAAAAAAAGAGTTATCGTTGCAGGATTAGATACTGATTTTAAAGGAGAACCATTTCCAATTATGGCATCTTTAATGGCTAAAGCAGAGTTTGTTAGCAAACTTGCAGCAGTATGTTGTAAATGTGGAGCTCCAGCAACGAGAACTCAAAGACTTATTAATGGCTTTCCAGCATCCATAAATGATCCAATTATTTTAGTTGGTGCCTCTGAATGCTATGAGGCAAGATGTAGATTTTGTCATGAAATAAAAAAAGATTAATTTATGGTAATGATTGCTAAAGTGGCATCATCATGATTATGTCTTATCATTATTAATTTTTCAAATAATGTTTGACAAATAATATTAGCTGAGTCTAATTCAATGCTTGATAAAATATTTGCTATATCACTATTTGTATCATCTATCATACCATCACTACACATTATGATAATATCATGTTTCTCTATAGGAACTGCTAATGGTTGAACATGAATTTCATTGATTATCCCTATTGGAAGAGCATAATTATCAATGCTAATTAATTGCTTATTTCTTAAAATATATGAAGTAAAGGCTCCAAGTTTGTAAAACTCAGCCTTTTTTTCTTGTTTGTCAATTCTTATTAAATCTAAAGTAGAGTAAGTTTGAAAATCATTTTTTAATTGTAATATTTCATTAGTTAAAATGACACTATCGAGGCAATCTATTTTACTTTTAAGGAAACAAGAAAGAGTTGAAAGAGCAAACATGCTTTCTTCATTTGCATCAAATCCATGCCCCATACCATCAGAAATTGCAAGATAAAAATCATTTTGATTATCAATTACAGAAAATGAATCGCCATTGCAATGATAATCAATATTTGATTGTTTTAAACTATAGTGAATTTTTAACTTACTTTCTTCACAAATAGATATTAAATAATAGGAAAAAGAAATTGTAGCAACGGACATAGAAACGATTTTCATTTTACATTGTAATAAATTATTAATTATTGGTAATAGTTGTTCTTTTATTTGCTTTTTTGTAATATTTGAAATGGCAATATCAAAAGCGAATCGTTCTTCATTGGAGTAATTATTAACAAAAACAACATCATAATTATAATTAAATAATGCATCTTTTAATGAACTATATAGTTCATTTGCTAAAATGTATTTATTATTAGCAATATTGTCTTTACATTTTTCCATTATTTTAGCAAAGCTTATAAAATTTGTTGCAACATATTCTTTTGTTTTAGCCCCTATTTCATTTTGATATTGGTTAATTAGATAAGTATGAGTAAATTTATCTAGTAAAGTAAAATAAGCATTTTGTTTTAAACAGTTTTGTCTTATATAACGAATTTTGTCTTCAGTTAAAGTATTAGCTAAAGAATCATTAAGGTAATCAAGTAATAAATGTTTTCCTTTTTGATGGCAATAATCAAGTTTAGGACATGTTGAACATAAAGTATCAAATACTTCATGTTTTACTTTTATTAATATTGAACTTCTTCTTGCTTTTTCAAAATTTGTAGCTAAAGATATAAACATATCTTTAAAATTTAATAATTGATAATTAATTTCTTTCTTGTTTCTTAAATATGCAAGTTTTAAATAATTATCTTCTTTTACAAAGTATTGTTTATTGAAAAATAAAGATACTATAGACGATAAAATACTATATGATAAATAGAATGATAGTTTATCTTTATTAAATAGAAAATAATATATTGAAAAAACAAAAATAACTATAATAAAATTTGTAATTTTATTTCCTTTTATATTAAAAGATAAGGTAATTATTAAAAAGGCAAAAAGTAAATAATATTCATTTATTAATGAATTATTTATTAATTTATTAAATAGAAATAATGAAGCAAGTAAAACAAGTGAATTTTTGAAATTACTATGCAAACCATAAAAAATTAATATTGGTAAAATTAAATGTAAAAGATAAGGACAAATAGAAAAATAAATTATTAATAAAAATGTAGTAATTATTAAGGAGTTTTGATTAGTTGTTTTAGTATTTTGAAAAGAAAAATTTATTAATAAAAAAGAAAAAGCATAACATAATATAATTGTTATTAAAATATCTTGTAAAATCAAAACAATTTGGAATGTGTTAAATGAAATATGTCCTATTATAAGACTTATTAAAATAGCAATAAATGAAGAAAAAAAATAATTTACAACTAATTTTCTTTTGAAAAACAAAAAAATATAATACATAGTAAAAAAACAAACTAAAGCTAAAGCAAGAATGGCTAAAGAATTTATAGAGTTATCAAAGTTTTTGAAAAATAAATAAGTATAAGAAATAGAAAATGCTAAAAAACTACCTATAAAATATTTTAAACCACTTAAAATAGCAAATGTGAAGATTGGTAAGATAAAGATAAAGTTATTGTCAAAAAATACAGCTAAAAAACTTGCTAAGCACAAAAAAAACATTGTTAGAGATTTCTTCATTTTTTCACCTCAAACAAAGTATAGATTAAAAATATGTCGAAAAAAGACTAACCATGTAATTTAAAAATAAAATAATAAATTATAATTACAAAAGAAGCTACGATGCATACAAAAGAAAAAAGGCATAGGAAAAATAATAGACAAAAATTATTCTTTCTTTTTTTCCTTCCTTTTACTCTTTCCATACTTCTTTCCTTTCTTTTTTATTATAGCAATTTTCTTTTTAAATTGATAATCTAATTTGCAAATTATTGTTTCAATTTGCAAATTAAAATAATACGCTAATAGTTCTTGATAAGTAATAATACCTAGAATGATAAATAGAAAAGGAAAAACATTAAAAATAGCATGACTTATTAAAAAAGAACCAACAAAATAAATAAAACTTAAACTTGAAAAGAAAATTATTTCTATTAATAAACGAAATAATGTACCCTTATCTTTATAGAAAATTCTATTTAAAAAACTATAAAGAAACATAAATAATATTCCAAAAAAGTAGGAAAAGGCAATTATTTCAAACTGATTTAGAAGTTTCATTTAAAAATTTTAGCAAATATATTTTCTTTTTTCTTTTCATTTTTATTATTAATGTATAATAAAGAATCGAATTGTCCAATTATTTCAAGTTCTTTTTTTGAAGTATCCATTTTATTAATGGTAAGATTTTTGCCTGAAATTTTTAAATTACCATGGGGTGTTAAAATATTAAATTCATTACTATTAAAACTATTTACCTTTAATACATCATTTAATTCGATTATTTTACGATCAGTTACTTTAATGATTTGCATAAAAAAACCTCCTAGAACATTTTATGCATCTTCAGAGGTATTAATTACTTTTTCATCTATAATTTCATATAAAGATAAAGCTTCATCTTTTTTTATATTTTCTTTAACACTTAAAACTTTTATAGTTACAATTTTATTCCCTAAAATTAAAGTTATTAAATCATTTTCTTTAATTTCACTTGCTGGTTTAGCTTTTCGATTATTAATTGTAACATTTCCAAAAGAAATTACATTTTTACTTACACTTCTTCTTTTAAATATTCTAGATACTTTTAAATATTTATCAAGTCTCATATTCATCACCAATAAATATTATAATAAAAAAAATTAATTAATTAAACTTTTATTAATAAATTTTTTAAAATTAAGAATTATTTCTTGTTGATTATTGGTAATAATTTTATCATTTTCAATCATAATCATAATTCCTTTTGAGACAGTATTATTTCCAATTGTACAAATATATGTTGGACGTTGCTCTAATAAATCATCAATTATATGGATGTTTCTATACAATTTTAAATTGTTATTTATTTTATTATATATAGCCACATTAAGAAATTTATCTAAATATATTTCACTAGTTTTCCCATAGCTAATTATTATTTTTTCTTCATTTGCAAAAATGATAGTTGCATTTGTTAATTCATTTAGCACTTTGGCAATATTAAAAAGTTCTTCTTCCATACCTTGTAAAGAAGATGTCTTTCTAATTATTAATTGTTTGCTACCATCTAATTCGATTTCCATAGCATCTCCACTATTTAATTTCAAACTATTTCTTAATTCTTTTGGAATTACTATTCTTCCAAGTTCATCAATTCTTCTTACCATAAGCTCACCATTATTTAGTATTAGCAAAAAACAGAAAAATAAACTTATTTGCAATAATGATATAAAACTTATATGGTAAAAAGAAGAAAACTTTAATAAATTATGGTTCAAAGTCTTTTTTTGCTAATAAAATACTTGTTAAATAAAAAAAATATGATATAATAAACAAGGACTTAACTTACTTAAGGTCCACTTAGAGACTTTAGGCGGAAGGAGAGAAATTATATGAAAAATGGTATTCATCCAAAGTATCAAAAGGTTATGGCAAGATGCACAACTTGTGGATCTGAATTTGAAATCGGTTCTACAAAAGCAAATGTTGTAGTTGATACTTGTTCAAATTGTCACCCATTCTATACTGGCAAACAAAGATTTGCTTCTACTGATGGTGCAATTGATAAATTCAATAAAAAATACGGTCGTAAGTAAGATGGTAATTTTAAAGTTCGATATTTCGGACTTTTTTTTATTTTTTTCTTGAAAATAAATATTGAATATGATAAATTCATATAGAAAATTGATGTGGATTTTTCATTTATTCTTTTCGCCACATAAAGGGAGAGAATTTATGGAAAAATCATCTATGGAAAATAAGCCTATTTTTAAATTAATAATAAAAATGTCTTTACCAATTATAATATCAATGATTATTAATGCTTTATATAATATCGTTGATAGTTTTTTTGTATCTAAAGTAAGTGAAGATGCAATGACAGCAATTAGCATTATATTTCCATTACAATATCTTGCTAATGCTTTTGGCATAGGATTTGGAGTTGCAATTGCTTCATTAACAGCATTTTATTATGGAGCAAATAAAAAAAATGTTGCTATTTATAGTGCAACAAAAGGTGTAATATTAAGTATAATTCATGGAATAATTATTACAATATTTTCACTTATTGTGGCTAAACCATTTTTTTTACTTTTTACCGATAATGAAACAATAATAAATTATGGATTAGAATATTTTTATATAGTTGCCTTTTTTGCTCCACTTATAACTGTATCTATGGCTTTAGAAAAAATACTACAATCACAAGGTAAAATGAAAATAACAATGCTTGCGATGGCTATTGGTGCAGTTATTAATATTATACTTGATCCTATTTTTATTATTAATTTAAATATGGGAGTTAAAGGAGCAGCTATCGCTACAGGAATTGGTTTGTTTTTTGGATTAATAACATATATTTTAATTTTTATAAAATGTAAATTAGATATTAATATTTCTTTAAAAGTAAAATCAAAACTAAAAGTTATTTCAAAGCTTTATTCTGTAGGTATTCCATCTTCTTTAAATTTGGCTTTGCCTTCATTTATGATTATTGCTTTAAATGCGATATTAACAAAATATGATTCTTCATATGTATTTATTTTAGGTGTTTATTATAAATTACAAACTTTTTTATATTTTATTGTAAGTGGATTAGTTCAAGGAATACGACCAATTATTAGTTATAATGAAGGGGCATCTTTAACTAAAAGAGTCAATAAAACATTTTATCTTTCTTTACTTGTAAGTGTAATTGTAATGGTCATTGGAACTATTATATTTTTAATTATTCCAGATAAATTAATAGCAATATTTACAAATAATCCTTCTACTATCAAAAAAGGAGCCAAAGCTTTAAGAATAATTTCTTTAGGATTTATTGTTTCTTCTTTTTCTGTTGTTACAAGTGGTGTGTTTGAAGGACTTGGGAAAGGATTACCATCTTTAATAATATCTTTAACAAGATATATATTAATAATCTTGATTGCTTATATTTTATCTTCATTTTTCCAGGTTGATGGCGTATGGCATGCATTTTATATTACAGAAATAATTGCTTTTATAATTTCTATTTTCTTATGTATATTTTTGTTTTTAAAAAGAAAAACTGTTAAATCATAAAAAATATTTACAATTTAAAAAAAATATTTATAATTGATTTTTGTCAAAAAGTTGACAAGGGGATTAATATATGAATTTTGTTAATAAAATTAAAAGTTCATTTAAGCAAATAGATTTAACAAAAGGTAAGCCAATGAAAGTATTATTTATTTTTATGTTACCTATTTTATTTAGTTTATTATTTCAACAAATTTATACTATTTCAGATGCAGCTATTGTTGGACAAAATTTATCGAAAAGTGAAGTTGCAGGAGTTAATGATGTTTATGGCTTATTTTTTATAGTAATTCAATTTGCTTTTGGATGTACAGCAGGATTTAGTGTTATTACCAGTAATATGTATGGAGAAAAAAATGAAAATGGTATGAGAAAAAGTTTTGCCACGCAAATATTATTATCATTTATTATTTCTATTATCTTAACAAGTAGTGTTTTACCTTTAACCCCAACATTTTTAAAAATAATAGGTATTGATAAAAATGGAACAGTTTATAAATATGCTTATACATATTTGATAATAATTTATGCTGATCTTATAGGACAAGTTTTTTAT
>CAKPXW010000051.1 GCA_934202505.1 uncultured Bacilli bacterium
GTATGGTGTTGGAATGGTTTATTCAGAAATGATTTCTGATAAAGGAATTTTTTATAAAGATAAAAAGACATTTGATTTAGCCAAAGTGTCTTTGTTTGAACATCCTATTGGTATTCAAATTTTTGGCGGTGATATCGATACATTAGTCTTAGCAGCCAAATATGTAGATAGCGAAACAAATGCTGATTTTATCGATATAAATATGGGATGTCCTGTGCCAAAGGTCTTAAAAGCAAAAGCTGGAAGTGATTATTTAAAAGACCCAGAAAGAATTTACAAAACTGTAAGTGAAATCGTGAAAAATGTTAATAAACCAGTAACTGTTAAAGTTAGAATAGGATATGATCATAATACAATTAATATTTTTGAAGTTGTCGATAAAATTATTAAAGCAGGTGCTAGTGCAATAGCAATTCATGGAAGATGTAAAGTAGATATGTATGCAAATATAGTTCATTATGACTTAATAAAAAAAGTAAAAGAATTACATCCTAATTTTCCAATAATTGCCAATGGCGATATTGATAGTCCTATCAAAGCTAAAGAAATTCTTGAATACACTAAGGCAGATGCTATTATGATAGGAAGAGCAACTTATGGAAATTTTTATATTATTAAGCAAATGAATGAATATATAAATAATGGAATACTTCTTCCTGATTTAAATATATTCGATAAACTAAACGATTTATTAGAATACACACAGAAATTGATTGAACTAAAAGGTGAAGCAGTGGCAATTCGAGAACTTAGAGGACAAGCAGGATGGTTTGTTAAGGGTATCAAAGATGGAGCATATTATAGAAACATGCTGTCTAAAATTAATACCTATCAAGAATTGTTAGATATCATTACAAAAATTGAAAATGAAAATCCATTAAATGATTAAATTATAATAATATGTCAAAATTTATTTTTATAATTGCTAAAAATTTATACTTTTATTTTATACTTATGTATAAATATAAACACTATGATATAATTCTAATGGATCTTTGCGTCTTAAATGATCAGAAAAGAGGACTTATATGAAAAGAAAATCAAACATTTTATTATCAGTAAGCTTTATAATGTCAATTGTATCATGTGGTACTAATCCATCAAGTGATCAACTAGGAGATAGCGAATCTTCTTTTTCTTCTATTACTGAAAGCACTTCATCGGAAATTGCTTCTTCTAATGAAGAAAGTGATAGTTTAGAAAATAACTCTTCAAGTGAAGAAAGTTCAAACTTTGAAAGTGTTAGTCAAGAAGAAAGTTTAACTCCTTCTCAAAGTGAAAGTGCTTCACAAGATGAATCTAGTTCTTCTGAAAATCAAGATGTTGTTGTTGATGAAAACTTTGCTTTCCCAAGCATTAGTAAAGGAAGCCCAACAGTTAAAAATATGACAGAACTTAAAGAATATACACCAACAACATTTTCTACTAGTTCATATACAAAAACTGTAACCAATTTATCAGATGGTGTAGATTTATACAAATGTGACTATACATTAGATAATGTTACTAATGGTAAAGTGACAGCTTATTGTATTGAAGTTGATTTAAATAAAGCTAATATTGTAGCAGGATGTACAGATAATGATTTAGCAAAATCATCTACTAAGTCTGTTCCTACTTTACAAGCAGATGCTTGGGAAAAAGATCATCCAAATCAAAAAGCAATTGCTGTAACAAATGCTGATTATTTTGGATCAACATGTGTTAATGCGTTTGTAAAAGATGGAAAAATTGTAAAAGATAGTCATAATCAAACGCCAGATGATTTGCCTGTAAGTTCACCTATGCTATTTGGAATTTCATCAGCAGGTGCAAGAATTGGAGCAATGACAACTACAAATAATCAAAAAACTGATTATACTTCTAAGCTTTCCTATTTCCCAGCCATTTCTTTATATCAAGAAAATGGTGAAATAATTAATACGCTTGATAATGGAAAATTAAATTCAGGAAATAGAACAACTGCATATTCAATATGTAAAAAAACTGGCAAATATAGTTTTGCTAAAGGATTTGTTTATAAAGTTAAATTTATCCAACAAGACCAATGCAATGATGATGAAATTAGAGGATGCTTAATTGAAAAATATGTGCTAACTGAAGTTGAACAATATGAAATAACTTCAGCTGATGAGCAAAATGGAATTGGATATTTTGCAGTAGGTAGTAAATTAGAAGTTGAATATGAAGTTAACTCTTATTTGAACTACTATCAATATATTACATCACCTCATGGAGGTATTTGGAATTACTATGATACAATTTTGGGATGTCGTCATTCTCTTGTTGAAAATGGTGCAGTTGCTCCAACTGTTGGAAAAGAAACAAGCAATGGAGCACAATCTAGAGTTCCAAGAACTGCTGTGGGTATTAAACCAGATGGAAAAGTTGTGATTGTTTCTATTGAAGATTTACACTATGGGAAATTCTCTTCAGTTTGCACAGGAGTTAATCTTACTCAACTTGCTGACTTTATGCGCTACTATGGTTGCTATGATGCAGCAAACTTTGATGGAGGAGGTTCATCTCAACTTTCAACTAAAACAGTTTCAGAAAATGCTTGGAATGTTATTACAAGATCTTCCGATACAGGTTCATCTTTACCAACAAGTACAAGAAAAGTAATGAATACCATAATTGTTACTACAAAATAGGAGGAGTTAAATATGAAAAATATAAAACAAGGAATTCTCTCTTTAGGAATATTATTACTTGTTTCTTCTTGTGGTCAATCTGTTGTTGCCAAAGAAATAACTCCTGAAGAACTATCACTTTCAATTAAAACTTTAAAAGATGATGAAACGGATAAGTCCTACAATAATTACTTAAAGAAAATAAGTAGTGATACATATGTTGATGCAAAATATGAACAAACAATATTACCAAATAAAGATGAAGAGTATTCTTCAACACTTGAAGATTATGATGATGAAAATCGTGATTATATTGTGGCTTTAGCTTCAAGCACCAGCGTTACATATAATTTTTCTTTAGATGAAAAAGCTAATGGAAGATATACACTTTTACTAGAATATTGTGTGCCACCTACATTTTCATCTTCTGCTTTGGCAGGTATAAAAGTTAATGGAAATTATCTTTTCGATGAAGCAAAGAATATTGAACTTTCTTTAAGATATGAAGATGATGTTTTAAAAAATGAAGATGGAACTAAAAACTTTGATTCATACGTTTCAAGGTATGGAGATCAATTGTATCCAAAACAAAAAAGATATTCAAAACTATGGCAAGAAACTTATCTTTATGATACAACTTATCAAACTTCAGATCCTTTAGTTTTTGATTTAACTAATGCTACAAAAATTGAAATTGAAAATTTATCTGATTCAATATTCTTTGTAGGAAAGTTAAAACTTGTGCCTTACATACAAAAAGATTCTTATATAAGTTATTTAAATAATGTTTCTAGTAGTAAGGGTAGTGATAACCTTAAGATTAATGCTATCGAATATGCTTACAAAAATAATAATGAAGTTCGTTTGTCATCTGAACAAACTCCATCAGTTACTCCTACAGATTCAATTAAAAAATTATTAAATATTGTTTATAGCTGGGAAGATCCTGGACAAAGCGTTATTTATGAATTTGATGTAAAAACAGCAGGATTATATCCAATAACTTTACATTATTATAATAGCAATGATAATTTTCCTTCATTTAGAACTTTCTACATTGATGGAAAAGTCCCATACGAAGAACTTAAAAATTATAGACTAGCCTCTACAGGTTCATCATATGCCAATGAAACACTAAAGGACACTTCTGGTAATCCATTATATGTTTATTTAGAAACAGGACATCATCAAATGGAGATTCAAGCTTCTATTGAACCATCATATGAAATATATAAAAATCTAATGATGGTTTATGATAGTATTAATGATTTTGCTATTGATATTAGAACAATTACAGGAGCTTCTATTGATACTAACCGTGTTTATAAAATTACAGAACAAATTCCATATGCTGTTTCAGCATTAAATGCATATAGAACTATTATTTATGATTCATATAATAAAATAAAAACACTTGTTGGAAATGATGATTCTTCAAATTCTTTATCTTATTTTCCAAGAATGATTGAACTAATTAACGAATTTATAGATGAACCTAATGATATTCCACTTCATCTTACAAAGTTTTCATCTGGAGATAGTTGCTTAGCTAAACTTGTGGCTGATACAGCTAACACTTTAATTAAGACACCATTAGTACTTGATATGATATATTTAACTAATGATGAAACAATTATTCCAAAGGCTAATGCTTCATTTATAAGCTCATTGAAAAATTCATTTATAAATTTAGGACAAACATTCACATCTGATAAATATAAAACAGAACTTGTTGATGGAGAATTAAATATTTGGTCTGCAAGATCACAAGCGTATAATGATATTTTACAATCACTTGCCGATAATTATTTTACTCCTAATACTGTAAGTAGTGACTTTCCTAAAGGTATTAAAGTAAATATTCGTCAAATGCCAAGTGAAGATAACTTAATTTATGCGTATGCAGCTAATACAGTACCAGATTTAGTACTTGGAATTAACTCTGGAAGAGCTTATGAATTTGCCCTTCGAGGAGATGCAGCTTATCCATTAAGTGATTTTGATAGCAAGTGGAAATACACTAATAATAATTATTGGAATTTTACACCTTATTATTGGGATGCAGCAGATAATGTTCCACATGGTCAATTAATGTCAATGTTATATAATGATAAATTTTATAGCATTCCAGAATCTTCAAGTGTTCAATTAATGTTTTCAAGAGATGATATCTTAAATGTAATTGGTGAAGGTGGACAATCTCTTGAAATTCCAAATACATGGGAAGAACTAAAAGGCCAATTAAAAAGAATTCAATCATATGATATGAATTTCTATTATCCAGTATCAGCTTCAGGCTCATTAAAATCATTAAATGATACATCACAATTTATTTTACAATATGGTGGAAAGTTATTATCAGATGATGCTTTTTCAGTTAATTTTAGAAGTGATGAATGCTACAATGCATTAAAATTATTAACAAACTTATATACAATTTATTCATTACCAACAGAAGTTGGATCTTTCTATAATTCTTTTAGATATGGAACTTTACCTTTAGGAATTGGAACTCTTGATATGTATTTACAATTAAAATATGTTGCTCCAGAACTACTAGGAAAATGGTCTGTTCATTTAATACCTGGTGTTGAACAAGAACCAAACGAAAATGGAGAGTATGTAGATTTAAATAATGATGGAGTTGGCGATGAAATATCTCGTTGGTATGTTTCAAATGGTTCATCAGCAATGATTTTTAATAATTCAAAAATGATTGATGAAGCATGGCTTTTCTTACAATGGTGGTTATCAACTGATATCCAAGTTGAGTATACTAATTCATTACAATCAACATTTGGTCCATCAGTTATTTGGTTCTCAGCTAATAAAGAAGCAGCAAAACAAATACCTATTGATGAATCAGTAAGAGAAGTTGTATTAGAACAACAAAAATGGATTATGGATTTACAACAAATTCCAGGACAATATATGCTTCTTAGAGGTTTATCAGATATTTGGAATACAGTAGTATTTGGTACTTCATCATCAGGTCAAGCTTCGCAAAAAGAAACAATAGGAAATGCAATTGACTTACAAAAAGTTGTAGTAGATAGAGAAATCCAAAGAAAAATGGAAGAGTTTGGTTATTATGATGCAACAGCAGGTAAAGCCAAAAAAGAATATAAACTTCGAGATTTAAATTGGGTAAATGAATGCTTTAAGCAAAAAGGCTATGCAAAATAGGAGGAATGAAAATGAATAGAAATATAGTTTTACGAAATGTTCGTCCTAAAAGTATAGTAATAAAGAAAAATTCTAAAACAAATGGAATTAATGGTTCACCTTGGTCAACATTTTTCTTAGTCGCACCATATATTACTTTATTTTGTATTTTCATTGCTTTACCAGTATTTATTTCTGCTTTATTATCTCTTACTTATTTTAATGCCATTCAAACTCCAACAATTGTGGGACTTAAAAACTTTGTAAATATGTTTTCTGTTGATAGAAACTTTATGCAATATGTTGTTCCACAAACAATTACATTTGCTTTAATTGTTGGCCCAGGAGGATATATATTATCTTTCTTAATTGCTTGGATGCTAGCACAACTTCCTAAAGCCTTAAGAACTATACTTGCCTTAATAGTTTATACTCCATCTCTTGCAGGAGGTGTATTAATTGGGGTCATTTGGAAATCATTATTCTCAGGTGATCAGTTTGGATACTTGAACTCATTTTTAATCAATCTTGGAATATTAAATGCTCCAATTACTTGGTTAACAAATCCTAAGTATCTATTGCCGATAACTATATTCGTTGCTTTATGGAGTTCATTTGGTATTGGATTTTTATCAATATTATCATCTTTATGTAATCTTGATCCAGAACTATATGAAGCAGCTCATATTGATGGAATTAAAAATCGTTTTCAAGAAACTATTTATGTTACAATTCCCCAAATGCGAGGTGCAATGTTTTTCTCAGCCATTATGTCAATAACTAATGCAATGTCGTCTGGATTATTAGCAGTAGATTTATCTGGCTCAAACCCAACACCACAAAACTCAGCTCAAACAATACTTGCGCATATGAATGACTATGCATTCATTAGAAATGAACTTGGTTATGCTTCAGCATTATCAGTTGTACTATTATTATTTACATTATTATTTGCTAAAGTAGCCGGCACACTATTTAGCGACAAGGATTAAAGGAGGTAAAACATGGCAGCTTTTCAAGTTACACAATTGAATCCTAAAAAGTTTCAATCGAGTCAAATTAAGTTTATTGTAATATTGTTACCAATTTGTGTAGTTATGCTTTTACCTATTCTTTATATCATAAATCAAGCTTTTAAACCATTAGATGAATTATTCTATTTTCCACCAAGAATTTTTGTTAGAAATGCAACACTATCTAATTTTAAAGAGTTATTTAGATTAGCAGAAACAACAGGTCTTCCTTGGATGAGATATTTACTTAATTCTTTAGTAATTACAGTTATTTATGTATTAGCAGTATTACTAATAACAGTTTCAGCAGCATATGCTTTTTCTAAAAAAGATTTTAAGATAAAAAAGGCTTTCTTCCAAGTAAACCAAATTGCTTTGATGTTTGTTGCTGTCGCAGTACAAATTCCTTCATATTTGATTATTTCAAAGTTAGGATTAATAGATAATTTTTTAGTTCATTTAATTCCTTCTCTTGCAGTTCCAGTTTATTTATTCTTAATGAAACAAAATATCGATGAAGTTCCAAAAGAAATTCTAGAATCTGCTAAATTAGATGGTTGCAATGATTTTCAAATAATAACAAAATTTGTTGTTCCACTTGTAAAACCAGCTATTGCAACAATTGCAATTCTTGCTTTCCAATCAATATGGAATTCAGGAGGAGCATCTACATTATATTTAAATTCAGAAAATTTAAAAACATTACCTTATTTCTTTAATTTATTAACATCATCTGCTGGTATTAAAGCAACTGGTGTTTCAGCAGCAAGTTCACTTATTTTATTTATTCCAAATTTAATTATCTTTATTGTTATGCAATCTAAGGTAATGAATACTATGTCAAGGTCAGGTATTAAGTAATATGAAAAAGTTAAGAAAAATTTTATGTTCAGTTCTAGCCATATTAATGCTTGCTGGTATTGGCTTAGGCTTCAATAATAAAACAAATATAGTAAGTGCAACAAGTGCAACAACTTATACACGTTCTTTAAATTCGGACAATTATGTTGTTCGTTCTCAAGATGGATATATTCCCGAATCAACTTATGATAGAATTGGTCTTTCTTCTCCTCAAGATATGGTTATTGATAAGGTTATAGAAGATGGCAAAGAAGTTGAATATGGATATATATTAAACCAAGGTGTATCATCAGAAGGTGGACCTTTTCTTACAAAATTTAAATTATCAGATTTAACAAATAATTCTACAAATGTAAAACAAATTTATTTAAACGATACAAAGGCAAATAGACAACTTGTAACGCCAACAGGGTTATGGTTACAAACTACTACTGTAAATGGAAAAACTCATAAAGAAATTTATATTGCCGATGGTAGTGCTTCAATTGCCGCACCTGGATATAAAGATTCGAAAGTTCAAAGATATACAGGATTAATTTATCGTTTTAGATTTGATGAAAATGATGAAATAAACTTTAACGATACTTATGTTATTCATGTTCCAACACAAGCATGTCCAGTTTCAGCCGATGGGACTAGTAGTTGCGTTAAGGAATATGATTCTAATGGAAATTTAACTTATGAACAAACTATAATGAATAAAGTCGCTTTTGGACAAAATACTGAATTTAAACCAGTTAAAGTAGCAGTTGACTCTGCTGGTAATATATTCGTTGCTTCTAAAGGTACTTCTTCTGGTTTAATTGAACTTACTTATTCAGGAGAATTTGTTTCTTTCTTCGCTGTTAACTCTACAAGTTATAATTTCTTATATCAATTTATTAAAAAATATGGAACAGCAGCACAACTTGAAAAGTTAAATGTCAGTGTTCCAAGTTCTTTTGAAAATGTATATGTAGATAAAGATGACTTAGTATATTCAATGACAATGAATATTGATATTCCATTTGTAAAATATTCTACATCTGGTTCTTCAATATTAACAAAGAAAGTAACCTTCCCATATACTTGGTTAAACAGTCAAGGAATTCCTCAAATTGAAATAACCGATTGTTATGTTACGGATGATGGACTAATATTTATTACTTTACAAACAGGAATGATTTATGTTTATAGTCCTGATGGGAACTTAATTTTCTTCTTTGGAACAAGTCAAGCTTCAGATACATCAACTCCAGATGTTATTGGATTTTTCAGCCAGTTATCAGCAATTACTGTTGATTCAAATAACAGAATATGGGCAATAGATAGTAAAAAATCATTTATTCAAACATTTATTACTACTGAATATTCTGCATCAATTTTTGAAGCTATAACAGCTTTCAATAATCACGATTATGAAGCATCCCAAAAAGCTTGGGAAAAAGTTTTAAATTATGACTCTTTATCAGTACTTGCCAATGAGGGCTTAGGAAAAGCATATTATTACAATCTTGATTTTAATAATTCTCTTGAATATTTTAAAAAAGCAAAAGATCGTACATTATATTCCAATGTTTTCTGGGAATTAAGAAATGACTTCTTACAACAAAATTTATCAATTATAATTGTAATTGCCGCAGGTGTAATTATATTAATTCTTTTTACAAAATATCTATTTAACAAAGTTAATAAATTAAAAGAATTTAAAGCTAAAGTTGCAAAATTTAAAGAAACAAGATTCTTTAAAGATTTAACTGTTGGGTTTAGATTAATTAGAAAACCTGCTGATACATTCTACGAGTTAAAGGTAAATCGTCGAGGCTCTGTATGGGGTGCAACAGTTTATTATATACTTGCTATAATTGCTATGCTTTTAAATACTTATTGTTATGCACTTCCATTCCAATATTTAACAATTAACACTATATCTGTTGGAACAGTTTTATTTGGAACTATCGCAGTATTAATGGTATTTGTGTTATGTAATTATTTAGTATCAGCAATTAATAATGGTGAAGGAACATTTAAAGATATTTATAAATTTACAGGTTATTGCTTATTACCAATGATTATTTGTTTACCACTTGCTGTTGGTATATCATATGGTTTAACTTTAAATGAACAAGTAATAATTACATTCTTAAAAGCTCTAGCTTTCTGGGGATCTGGAATTATGCTAGCAATTGGTATTTTACAAGTTCATAACTATACATTTGGCCAAACTGTAAAAAATATTTTATTAACAATTATCTTTATGATTTTATTTGCTATTATATGTATAGTTGTATATGTAATGATTGATCAAATTATTTATTTGATTAAAACAATTTGGAAAGAGGTGAAGTTACGTGCAGGGTGGTATTAAAAAATTAATAGCAATTACTGGAACATCTATTCTTTCAATTGCTTTAATTTCTATTGGATATAAAAAAGTCACTACAGCTGTTGAAAAAACTAATCGTAACGAACAATTTGCAGTTGATGAATATAATATTCCAGTAACTTCTTTGGACAATTATACAAAAATTTATGAAAACAATAATTTTGAATACTTCTTTAATCACACAAATACTGTTTTGAAAATTAGGAATAAAAAATCAGGATTTGTTTGGTCAACAGGTGCAGATATTTCAACGCCTAAAACACTAGGAAGTTCTTGCTCATCAATAAAAGCTAATTCTGATGAACAGTATGCTTGTGCAATTGATGCAGGCCCAAATAGTAAAGGAAGTCCAGATGATATTACTTACTATTCAAATATTAATCAATTAATGTCGTTTACTTATTACGAAAAAGTATCTAATGATAAAGCAGTATCAAGTCAATCTGCATTAATATTAGATTCTTCAAAAGCAGTTTATTCATTCTACCGTCATAAACTATATAGCAATGAATTTATATTTAAAGTAAATTATGTTATTAAAACAGGACAAGGTGAAATATCTGCTGATTATCATATAAATATGCGTCTTACTTTTACAGAACAAGGAATGAATGTCCATATTTATGATGAAGATATTTATGGTGAAGGGTATGAAACAATTGAATCAATTTCACCATTTCCTCGTCTTGGACAATCAGGAGGAAAAGTAATCAATTGTAGAATAAAATCTACTGATGAAGATGGTTATGGTAGTTGTGATTATAGCGTAAAAGATGCCACAATTACTAATAATGATAATACAAATTTACCAGGATATATATTTGTTCCAGATGGATCAGGTGCTTTAATTCGTTTTGATGATGTTAAGTATTATGATGCTAATCAAAGATTTTATTTCGATGTTTATGGAGATCCATATCGTGGAAATAGTGATGGAGTAGAATTTTCAAAGTCATTATCAGTATATGAACCTGACTATGTTGAAACTAAAAAAATTACAATGCCTGTTTGGGGTGTTGCTTATGGAAATAATCAAGATGCCTTTGTTGCTTATGCTACAAGTGGTGAAGAATATTTTAGTTTAATATATCAAGGAAGAAGTAAAAGAATAGAATATGCTTCTATCTATCCAAGATTTGAAAGAAATAGAAAGTATTCTTATACTTTTGGTGAGAGTTCTTCGATTTTGACTTTAGGGAAAAATGAAATATATCGTTATGATATAGGGCTTGCTTATAACTTTTTACAAGGAGATGGCGATATTCCTGCTTCTTATATAGGAATGGCTCTTACTTATAGAAATTATTTACGCAATACAGCTGCTATTAAAGAAGATGTTGAATTAATAACAGGGCCAAAAGTTGAC
>CAKPXW010000052.1 GCA_934202505.1 uncultured Bacilli bacterium
AGTGAAACACAAAATCCTCAAGGAATTTTAGCAGTAGTAAAGCAAAAAACAAGTGAAAAAGAATATGGAAAAACAAAAAGCTGATCAGATAATAACAAAATATTCAAGTAAAATATATGGTTTTGCCATGAAAAAGTCTTTTTCTTATGATGAAGCAGAAGAATTAAGTGCACAAATGGTAAGTGAGGTATATCTTTCATTATTACACATAGATGACATAATAAATATTGAAGGATATATTTGGAGAATTTGTGAAAATACTTATGCAAGATATATAGCTTATGAAAAGAAAAAACAAGGTATGGCTATTAATTACATGGATATATCATCTTATGATGAAGATGATATAGATGAAAGCAATGAAAGATTACTAAAACTTCGTCAAGAAATAGGCTTTTTATCTTCTATAAGAAGAGAAATTGTATATTCTTTCTACTATGAAGGGAAGTCAATTCGTAAAATTGCTTTAAAGCAAAAACTTCCTGAAGGAACAATAAAATGGCACTTAAATAAGGCAAGAAAGGATTTGAAAGAAGGTTTTTCTATGGAAAGAAAAGTTGGAAAATTAGGGATAGCACCAGTAAAGGCTATTTGTTTTAGTCATTGTGGTTATGTGTTTTCAGGTGGCGCACCAGAAGATTATCTTAATGATAAAATAAATTTAAATATTGTTTATAGTGTATATGATACGCCTAAAACAATTGAAGAAATTGCTGAAGAAATGGGAATCACTCCAGTTTATCTAGAAGAAAGAATAAAAATGCTTGTAGATAATGGCTTTTTAGTAGCAACTAAAGGAAATAAATATACTACATATGTAAAGTTTACTCCTCCAAAAATATCATTAGAAATGGATGAAAACATTTTAAAATTAAAACTAAAAATAGCTAATATTTTAGCCAAAGAATATGTACCACAACTTTTAGATGTATTAAAAGATTTTGATAAAGTTTATATACCAAATGATGATAAAGAATTATTTTATTTATCAGCTATTTTCTATGCAATTATCGAAAAATGTAATTTATCAATAGATAAGGATTTAAACAAGTATCGAATAAGACCACTTGTTGGTGGAGATTATTATGTTACTGTAGATCTTGAAAGTGAAGTAATTGATCCTGATTATAAATTTACCCTTAATAAACATGCTAATGATTATTTAGGTGGAGGTATTATGATAAGAAAATCAGATAAGTATCCAGAAGTATGTTCTTGGATGATTAATTCAAGATTTAGTAATAGAATTGATTCTTGGAAGAATAATTTAACATCTGATTATGAAGCCTTATATGAAGTAATGACAGGAATGATTGATAATAATAAAACACATGTAGAAAAGTTTAGTAGATTAAGAAAGTTAAATTATATAACTGAAGATGGAAAAATAAATATTATAGTAATTAATAGTACTATAGAAAAGTTTAATGAAATGTTACCAAAACCTGATACATATCTTCTTGAAACAATTGCTAAAGATGTTTTAGAACAAGCATCAATTATAGCAAAACAATATCCTTCCAGAATGCAAGATTTAGTCATTTGGGAATTTGTTCAATTCTTTGTTTCTCGTGATGTAGCAATGATGGTTATGGATATTCTTTATGAGGAAAAGCAATTTAAACCATTAAGTGAAAAAGAAAAAGAAATTTCTAATTTATTAATGTTTGCCAATACCTTACCAAAGAAAGAATTATATTTAAAAGATTAATAGAAAGGGTAGTAATATGGAAATAAATAATAAAAACTATGAACAATACGCAAGTGTCATTCAAAATATAAAAACACCTTATAATAGTAAACAAGATGCAAGATTACATCATGAAGCAATAAGTATAGCAAAAACTAATCAAATAAAAAGATTTTTCAAAAAACAAGCTAATTTAGATTTAGATACTATTGAAAAAAGCAATAAAACAACTTGGGAAAAAGCTATAGAACTTGCAAGTTTTGTAGCAAAAAATATTCCTCATGATAATCAAAAAATAGGATTATATAGAAAAAATGCCATGTCATTATGGGAATATTCAAGAAAGGTACCTACAGGATTTAATTGTAGATGGCATGCAATTTTACTTAGTGAGTTATTACTAGCAATAGGAATTAAAAATTGTTTTGTTACTTGTTTACCAGAAGATAAAAATGATAACGATTGTCATGTAGTAAATCTAGTATGGCTAGAAGAAACTAAAAGTTGGGCAATGATTGATTCTGATATGATAGAATATGTTGTAGATGAAAACGAAAGACCTCTATCATTAAAAGAAATGCGAGAATTTATTATGGATAATAAAGAATTCTATGTAAGACCATTACCTGGATTTGAAGATGCTTGGATATCTTCCAAAGATGGTCTTGAATTTCAAAAGTGTTATTGGGCTAAAAACTTATTTTGGTTTGCAAGACATACCACATATGGATATAATCTAGAAAGTGAATTTCGTAAAGATGACTCATATATTTGTTTAGTTCCAGAAGGATATCATTATGAAAAAAGTAAATTTATAGGTGATGAAATGAGTAATGATATAACATTTTGGGATTTATAGATAAACATATTTAAAATTGTTGAATAAATTTATTATTTGAAATTATGAATTAATATGGTGGCATATTTCAAAGCCACCATATTTTTATTTATAGTAAAATTAAGACTATTTTTAAACTTTTATGACATTATTAATTGATAAAATTGAAATTTTATTAAAATAATTATAAAATTAAGATGATGTTATGAATTAGAGTTAAATTATAAGATATTATGTATATGCTTTATGAGCAAAAAAATTAATGTAAATAACATCAATTTATTAATAATTTAGGAGGATAAGCAATGATTGTTTATAGTGGAACAAAATCTTCTTTTAATAATGATGTTATATTAAATCAAATATCAGATAAAATACTTCAAAAGTTATCTGAATCTAATATATCAGGTGGTGGAAAATCTGAATATCGTTCTTGGGAAAATTCTCTAAATTTTATGAGAAATGTTCTTGAAGATAATGAAATTCCAGGAGATGCTAGTATTGCGATTGAATATCAAATTCCTAGAACATCAAAAAGAGTGGATTTTATTATTTCAGGTGCAGATAAAAATAATCAAGATAATGTTATAGTTATTGAGTTAAAACAATGGGATAAAGTTGAAAAAATAGATAATGAAATGCTTCATAGTGTAAAAGCTTATACTGGTGGCGCTGTTCGTATGGTAAATCATCCATCGTATCAAGCTTATTCATATTCAGTATTTATTCGTAATTCATCTGAATTAGTGCAAGATAATGATATAAAAATTATTCCATGTGCTTATCTACATAATTATGATGAAAAATATGTAGATCAATTAAATGATGAGATATTTAAAATATGGTATGATGAAGCTCCATTTTTTATTAAAAATCAAGTAATTGAATTAAGAAATTTTATAAAAAAATATATTAATAAAAAATCAAATGATGGCGACCTTCTTTATAAAATCGATAATGGAAGAATTAGACCATCAAAAGCATTACAAGATTGTATTGTCTCTTTAATGAAAGGAAACAAAGAATTCATGCTTTTAGATGAACAAGCTGTTGTTTATGATATGTGTATCAAGACAATGAATCAATGTCTAAAAGATATGAAAAAAAGAACAATTATTATTCAAGGTGGTCCTGGTACAGGAAAATCAGTGTTAGCTATAAATTTACTTAAAGAATATATATCAAAAGGCTTTAATGCAAGCTATGTTACTAAAAATAGTGCGCCAAGAGAAGCTTATTTGAAACTTCTATCAAAATCTGATTTGAAGAAAGAAATAAATATTAAGCAATTATTTCGTTCACCTTATCAGTTATGCAATAATCCAACCAATTTTTATGATTGTTTAATTGTTGATGAAGCACATAGATTAGTTAAACGAATATTTTGTGATACTAATGGGAAAAATCAAGTTATGGAATGCATTAATGCCTCATTATTAACTATCTTTATGATTGATGAAGATCAAAGAATAACAGCAAAAGATATTGGATCAATTGAAGAAATAAAGAAATGGGCAAATCAATTAAAGAGTAGAGTTGTTATGAATGAGGAAACAAAACTTGTTTCTCAATTTAGATGTAATGGTAGTGATCAATACATTCAATTTTTAAATAATGTTTTACAAATTGGTGAACACGTAGACATAGATTTAGATGAAATTAACTTTGATATTCGTTTGTTTGATAATCCAAATAAAATGAGAGATGAATTAAGAAAAATTAATCAAAGAAATAATAAAGCTAGAATGGTTGCAGGATATTGTTATGATTGGAATGTAAAGAATCATAGAGGAGATTATGACATTTATCTTGAAGATGACTTTAAGGCTAAGTGGAACTTAGAAAATGATAAAATTTGGGCTATTAATCCATCATCTTTTGAAGAAGTTGGTTGTATTCATACAGCACAAGGATTAGAGTTTGATTATGTTGGAGTCATCGTTGGTAAAGATCTTAGATATGATGAATTAAATAATTTAATTATTATTGATAAAAATATGATATCTAAAGATGATAACACATCAGGAATAAGATCTTGCGAAACAAAATTAGCCACACAACTAATTAAAAATACATATAAAACTTTATTAACTAGAGGGCAAAAAGGATGCTTTATTTATTGTGAAGATAAAGCATTGCTAAAACATATCTCGGTAATATTAAAAAAAGAAATAATCAAGTAGGAATAGTTATGGATAAGTTAGAACAATTAAAACAAAGAATACAAAAGTTTAATGATGATAGAGATTGGAATCAATTCCATACTCCAGCAAATTTAGCAAAATCAATATCTATTGAAGCAAATGAATTACTTGAATGTTTTCAATGGAATGATAAAAATTTTAATATAGAAGATGTTTTGGAAGAACTTGCAGATGTAATGAATTATTGTATACAAATGTCACAAGTCTTAAATGTAGATATTATCGATATTATTAATAAAAAAATGGATAAAACTGAAAAGAAATATCCAGTAGAAAAAGCTAAAGGCGTTTCAACAAAATACAACAAGTTGTAATTAAAAATTAAATAGATAAATTGGTAGGAATAAGTTTAAAATGATTTATTCCTTTTTAAATATGTAGTTATTCATAATAAAAAAAACTAAATGTCGAATTTTGTCGAGCGAATAATCATATATAAAAAAATCTATATGTTATAATAAAATAACAAGATGGGAAAATATTATAAATATTCATAAAGATTGTTAATATAATCTTAAAAATATATAAGTATCAAATATGAAAATTTATGACTTTTAATATTAATAATTATTTAAAAGGTAAAATTTTAAATATTATTCATAATATTTATAGTAGTTAGGGAGTGATAATGTGAATGCCACAGAACAAATAAATCAAAACTTAAGGCAAATGATGAAGATATCTGAAATGGTAGAATATTTAAAAAAGAAAAATATTAAATTTGAAAAAATATCAGAAGAAGATGCTGAAAAGTATTTAAAATGTAATAACAATTATTACAATCTAACAGCATATAAGCATAATTTTGAAAGATATGTAATGAATGGAAATTTTGCCGATAGATTTATTGATTTAGATTTTGCTTATTTGAAAGATTTGGCTATCATCGATCATCGAACTAGATTAGTGCTATTTAAAATGATAATAGATATTGAACACTATTTAAAGATAAGAATTTTAAATTTAATAGAAGATATAGAACAAGAAGATGGATATAGAATAGTTAATATGTTTTTAGAGGAAGATTTTAATAACAAAAAATTTCCAAAAAAAGTACATAAGAGTATCTTTAGAAAGGTGGATAATAGTTATTATAAAGAGATTATTTCTAAATATGATGCTGATAAAAATGAAAAACTAGAAAATATTCCAATTTGGGAGTTCTTAGAAATAATAACATTTGGAGATTTAGTTAGTTTTTATCAGTTTTTTGCAAGAGAGTATAATCTTGAGGAAGAAAATAAAAATGTTTTTATTTTAAAAGAAATAGTTAAATTAAGAAATGCAGTTGCACATAATAGTTGCATTTTATCTGATCTAAATAAAAAATATAATAAATGTAAGCCCGACTATAAAATAATAAATTATCTAAATGATTGCGATATAAAAAAAGATGCAAGGGAAAATAAACTATCTAATCCAAGAATAAGACAAATAACATACACACTATATATGTTTAATGAAATTGTGACAAGTATAGGTATTAAAAGAAATGTCGTTGAAGATATATATAATTTATTTTGTATAAGAATAAATTTGCATAAAGAATACTATAATAATAATGAACTATTAAAATCAATATATGTATATTTTGATAAGATAATGAAAAAACATTATAATTATATTGAACAAAATAGTAACAATATTGAAAAAGAACTTTCCAATATTGGTTGAAAAATTTGACATAGGTATTGCTATGTGATATTATAACTATGCGAGAAAAAAGTAAAAAACTTTTGTAAGGGCACTGTCAATTTTGATGGAGCCCTATTTTTATTTTATCTTAGTAGTAGTTTACTTTTTTTATGTTAAATTTTAAAACAATCAAATTACTTTTTACTTTAATAATCATTAGAAGCATTCATTAATTTTGAATGTTCTTTATTTTTGACTAATCCAATTATTTATAAAATGCATTAACTTTTAAAAATTAGTATAAAAAAATTATATTCTAGAAAAGTCCTATTCTATTTACAATAATTTATATATAATGAAAATGATTGACAAGGTGGTGCAAATATAAATGAAGATAGAAGCTTATGATATAGAGTCTTTACGAAAAATAGTTCGTGCATTACAACAAGAAAACTTTGAATTAAAAGAAAAATTAAAAAAGGTAAACATTCCATTTTTAAATAATAATGTATTTACTGAAAAAATAGAAAATATAGATGAATATGATTTTGATCAAGGTGGAAGAATAAATTTTCCAAATAATATTGGTGATGAAATGGCACAAAAGTTTTTTGCTATGTTTTGGGGAAGAATAGATGTGTTTGCCAAAAGAGGAAAAGAAGGAGGATATTTTCCACAATGTGATAATCGGTGGAATAAAATCTTGTGTCCTAAGCAAAAAGGTGAAAAATGCTTTTGTGACAAATGTGAAAATAAAAAGTGGACCAAGTTAGAATTATGGAGAATAAAAGAACATTTAAAAGGAGAAAAAGAGGATTGCACTGATGTTATTGGAATTTATCCACTTTTATCAGATGGGACATGTAGATTTATCGTGTTTGATTTTGATAATCATGATAAAGGAAGTAAAGAAAATGATTATGCAAATTCCGATGATGAATGGCATTTTGAAGTTGATGCTCTTAGAAAAATATGTGAAATTAATGGAATTAATCATTTAGTGGAAAGATCAAAATCTGGAAAAGGTGCACATTTATGGATTTTTTTCAAAAAGCCAATACTAGCTTCACTTGCAAGAAATTTTGGAATTTTATTGCTTGAAAAAGGAGCCTTATCAATAAATATGAAATCATTTAAATACTACGATCGAATGTACCCTTCACAAGATAATAGTGATAGTATAGGAAATCTTATTGCTCTTCCATTACAAGGACAAGCATTAAAAAATGGAAATAGCGCATTTGTAGATGAACATTGGAATGCATATTCAAATCAATGGGATATTTTATTAAATTGTACAAAAAAACTTGAATTAGAAGAAATCGAATTATTTATTAATAAATGGAAAGAAGAACTAGCTATACAAGATGGAGTAAGTTTAAATTTTGCTATTGAAAATAAACTTAAGCCTTGGAATAATAAAAAGGCATTTTTAAAAAGTGATGTTGAGGGAAAAATGCATATTGTTTTAAGCGATGGTGTTTATATAGATACTTTAAACCTTATGCCAAGAATTCAAAATCAAATTAGAAGTTTAGCAGCATTTGATAATCCAGAATATTATAAAAATAAAAGATTAGGTGTTTCCAATTATTATAATTATAGTATGATATATCTTGGTAAAGATATTGATGGATATATAAACATCCCTAGGGGATTAAGAGAAAAGATTATAGAAAAATGCAATGAGGTAGGAATAGAAGTTGAAATATTAGATCAAAGGCAAAAAGGTCGACCAATAAGAGTTGATTTTAAAGGTAACTTAAGAATTCAACAAGAACTAGCTGCTCAAAAACTATTGTCGTTTTCTGATGGTATTTTAAGTGCAGCAACAGCTTTTGGAAAAACAGTTGTATGTAGTTATTTGATTTCTCAAAGAAAAGTAAATACACTTATTTTGTTGCAAAGTAAAGATTTACTTTTACAGTGGGTAGAAGAATTAAATAAATTTTTAAATATTGATGAAGAAATGCCAGAATATCAAACAAAAAAAGGAAAAACAAAGAAAAGAAGTAGTGCCATTGGTATTTTGCAAGGAAGCAAGAATACTTTAACAGGAATTGTCGATGTTGCAATGGTGCAATCTATATGTAACAAAGATAATTTTGAAGATTTAGTAAAACAATATGAAATGGTTATAATGGATGAATGTCATCATTCAGCATCAAAATCATCATTAAAGGTACTTCAAAATATAAGTTCAAAATATGTTTACGGAGTTTCAGCTACTCCTAAAAGAGGAGATAAACTCGATAAAATAATTTATATGATGTTAGGTCCACTACGCCATCAATTTACAGCATTAGATAGAGCAAAAGAACAAGATATTGAACGTTTTATAATTCCAAGGTATACTAAAGTGGTAGATAACTTTGACTCAAAAGAAAACATTAATAAGGCTTATGATTTAATAACTCTTAATGAAGTAAGAAACAGCATGATTGTTGATGATGTAAAAGAATGTATTAATAACGGAAGAACTCCAGTTATATTAACTAGAACGAAAGAACACGCAAAAAATTTAGCAACTAAATTATCAACAGCAGCAGAGTTTGTATATACTTTGTATGGCGATAATACAGATAAAGAAAATGCCAGTATAAGATTAAAATTAAAAGAAATTCCTAAAGATAAATCAATAATCCTTATAGCTACTGGTCAAAAGATTGGCGAAGGATTTGATTTTCCCAGACTTGATACATTAATGCTTGTCTCTCCAATTTCTTTTGATGGTAGACTTGAACAATACGTTGGAAGATTGAATAGAGATTATGAAGGAAAAACAACAATATTTGTTTATGATTATGTTGATTCACATATGAAATACTTTGATATAATGTTTAATAAAAGATTAAGGACATATAAAAAGCTAGGTTATTCAATATTGAATGCTGGTATTAATAATAAGCAAGTTGTAAATGCTATTTATAATTCGAGCAATTACATAGAAAAATTTGAACAAGATATCATTGAGGCTAATAAAACAATTGTTATTTCAAGTCCAAATTTATCATTTGATAAAATTGAAAGATTTATTTATATAAGTAACCTCGTATTAGAAAGAGGCGTTCAAATCACAATAATTACAGAAAGTCCTGAGAACGCTATGTTTGATAATGCATCTTTTATTGAAGAATTAATACATAAAATAAAAAGTAATGGAATTAATGTTATAACAAAGCAAGAAATAGTCAGCCGTTTTGCAGTTATTGATGATACTATTGTATGGCACGGTGGAATGAATTTATTAGGAAAAGATGATATTTGGGATAATTTAATACGTATAAAAGATTCTTATATTGCTGCTGAATTATTAGAAATTGAATTATCAAAATAGTTTAAATATAAAGGTGGAGAAAATCAATGAAATTTTTAAGTGCAGTTTTAGAAAATGATGAAGATATTTATGTACTAGTAGATACATGCACATATTCAAATTTAATAAATGGTGTTTGGAAGAAAAAAGAGTATGAAACTTTTAAAAATATATTAAAATTAGATAAAAAACCTATGATATCAGATCTTTCTTTTATCGAGTTAATGGCAGGTTGCAAAAATATAGATGAGTATCAATCTTTTTTAGAAAAATTTTATAATTGTGAATTTTCAATTATTTCAGAATTGCCTGAATTTATAAATCTTTTGTCAAATACGGATTTTACAAATATGAGCAATTCAACATTTTTAGAAATAAAATCAAATTTTCTACAGATAAAAAATGATTTTTTAAAAAAGATATTTTTAGTAATAGTAAAAAAGTTTTGCATTTTATATTTTAAAATAATGGAAGTAACTGACCAAAATTATTGGAAGGGAATAGTGGTCATATTTAATAAGTATTTAGATGATGATTTTATAAATGATGAAATAATAAAAATATATGAACTAATATTAAAAAGAAAAGAAAAAGTGTCGAAGAATATTTTATTTGATATAGCCAATTATATAGCTGATTTATTTCTTCAAGGTATTAATAAAGGCTATAAAGAAAATGATATTTATGATTATGTCGATAAAAATAATGTGTGGAATAATTTAAGAAAAAGAACTACAAATTTTATTGAAAAAGTGAAATTGATTGATAAAAAAATTAATGTATTTAAAATAAAAGATCATAATCACCAAGTGTTTCTTATGAAATATTTGAAAAATAATAAACATGATAATTATTTGAAAGATGAAATGATTAATGATTCAGTGAATTATGCTGTTGTTATGTCTGGTTTTTGTACAGGAAAGTTTGCAATGAATGATCTTGTCGATTTATATAATGTTTCATTAATAGGCTCAAATAAAAATATTAAGTATTTTACAAATGAAAAGAAATGGAATAATTTTTTAGAAGTAGAAAGGAACATTAATGATAGATTGATAAGTAAAGAAGATAAAGTTGAAAAATTATTTAAGTTAGCTCAATAAATAATATATTTTTATAGAAAAACTTTTGCGGTTAATTTTTAAAAGCTTTTCTACTAAAGTAAATTAAAACACGAGGTTTACTCGTGTTAATCAAGAGAATTTTCATTAAGAAGAAAATCAAAAAGATTAAGATGCAAAATACCAAATTCATCATAGTTATTACTACCATCATATTTAGTAATTATAACTTTTTTAAAAGAATTATCTACAAGTTTAAGTGGTCTTAATTCTTGCTCCATTTTTGCACTATCTGGAATATACATAGCCGATTGGATATAAACTACTTTATCGAATTTTTCAGCAATAAAATCAACTTCAAGATTTGTTCTTGCTGTTGTACCATTTGGATGTTCGAAAATAGAGATAACTCCAATTGAAACATTATATCCACGATAGATAAGTTCATTATAGATAATGTTTTCCATATAATGTGGTTCTTGATCTTTACC
>CAKPXW010000053.1 GCA_934202505.1 uncultured Bacilli bacterium
ATTTTATCGTTATTCATTTGCTTCCCTCCCCTTAATTTATCAAAGAAAGAGTTGATAGAGTATTGTATCAACTCTTTAATATTAATAATAATAGTTATTATTATTCAGCCATTTTCTTTAATTTAGCCCAACGTTTAACTGCATATGCTTTGTTAGCAGCAAGTAAACTTTCTGCTTCAGTTGGATTAACCTTTGGAAGTTGACTATAACGAGTTTGAGATAATAGATAGTCTTGATATTTATCAAAATCAGGATCTGGACAATCAAGTTGTAATGGATTCTTTCCTTGTTCTGCAAGACGTGGATCAAATCTAAAGATTGGCCAATAACCACATTCTGTAGCGGCTTTTTGTGATTTTTGATGGTTTACTAATCCGCCTTTTATACCTTGTGAAATACATGGTGAATAAGCAAGAATTAATGATGGTCCATCATATGATTCAGCTTCTTTTAAAGCTTTAATAGCTTGGTTTCTATTTGCACCCATAGAAATTGATGCAACATATACATGACCATAAGCCATAGCAATTGAAGCTAAATCTTTCTTAGCAGTTTTCTTACCAGCAGCTGCAAATTTTGCAATTGCACCTTCTGGAGTAGACTTAGAAGCTTGACCACCAGTATTTGAATAAATTTCAGTGTCTAATACTAATACATTAATATTATCATTTGAAGCAATTACATGATCAAGTCCACCATAGCCGATATCATAGCCCCAGCCATCTCCACCGATAGCCCAAACTGATTTATCAACTAAATCACGTTTCATTTCTAATAATTCTTTAATACCTTCGTTAGAAGAAGTTTCAACAGCTTTTAGTAATTCTGGTAATAAGTTACGTACTTCTTCTTTATTAGAAATATTTGCTACATATTTATTTAATAAATCTTTTAATGGTTCTTCACAAGCATCAATATTATTCTTTATAACAGTTAAGATGTTAGTAAGTTTAATATTTGTTGCTACTCTCATACCATATGCATATTCAGCATTATCTTCAAATAATGAGTTAGCCCATGCAGGACCTTCTCCGTTTTCATCCTTAACAAAAGGAGTTGATGGAGTTGAACCACAATAAATTGAAGAACAACCTGTAGCATTTCCAATTAATAAATCTTTACCAAATAATTGAGAAATTAATCTATAATATGGAGTTTCACCACAACCAGCGCATGAACCAGATACTTCAAAGTATGGTTTTAAGAAGGAAGCTCCTTTTACTGTATTAGTATTCATTAAAGCACGATATGGAACCTTACCATAATAGTAATCTGCAACAACAGATTGTCCCATTTCAGCTTTAACATCTTCCATAGATAATGCTTTGTTTCCTTTCATACCAGGACATTCAGCAACACAAAGTCCACATCCAACACAGTTATCAGGAGAAACTTGAATACGATATTTATATTGAGCCATATTAGGGCCTAAAGCTTTAATAACATCTTTTCCAAGTTCTGGAGCATTTGCAACTTCTTCATCTGTTGCAAGGAAAGCTCTAATTGTAGCATGAGGACAAACAATTACACAGTTTCCACATTGGATACAATTTTCACTATGCCAATGAGGAACTTCAGTGGCTATTGTACGTTTTTCATTATATGTTGTATTTGCTTCCATTGATCCTTTTAATAAGTCACCTTTTAAGAAAGCAGATACTGGTAAATCATAACCTCTTAAGTCATTGATTTCAGTAGCAAAATCATCAAAGTATTCAGAAATTCCAGGTTTAGTTACTTTATTAACTGTTAAGTTAGCCCATTCTTTCTTTACTGGAATACGTTTAACTTTTCCACCTTTATCAATAGCAACATAATTCATTTTTACAATTTCATCACCTTTTTTGCTATATGACTTTTTAGCAGCAGCTTTCATATATTCAACTGCTTGTTCATAAGGCATAACATTAGCTAATTTAAAGAATGCAGATTGTAAAATTGTATTTGTTCTTCTTCCCATACCAATCTTATTAGCAATTGCTGTTGCATTGATGATATAGAATTTTGCTTTTTTCTCAGCTAAAGCCTTTTTAAAACTATTTGGTAATTTATCTTCGATTTCTTCGGCTGAGAAAGTTGTATTTAATAAGAATGTTCCACCTTTAGCTAAAGATTTTAACATATCATATTTAAATACATATGAATCTAATGAGCATGACATAAAGTCAGCATGTTCAATATAATAAGTTGAATGAATTGGGCTATCACCAAATCTTAAATGTGAACGAGTTGTTCCACCAGATTTTTTAGAGTCGTATTGGAAATATGCTTGAACATATTTGTCAGTATGGTCACCAATAATTTTAATTGAGTTTTTATTAGCAGATACTGTTCCATCAGATCCTAGTCCCCAGAATAAACATGAAGTGTATTTTCCTGCAACATGATATTTATCATCAACTGGAATTGACTTAAATGTTACATCATCATTAATACCAACTGTAAAGTCACTATGAGCATCAGAAGACTTCATAAAGTCAAATACTGACTTGATATGTTTTGGTTGAGTATCACGTGATGCTAAACCATAACGTCCGCCAATTACTTTAATCTTTCTATTTTCTTGAGCAAGAGCTGCTACTACATCAAGATATAAAGGTTCTCCTAATGCACCAGCTTCTTTTGTTCTATCAAGAACAGCTATACGTTTCACAGTTGATGGAATTACTGAACATAAATGTTTAGCAGAGAAAGGTCTATATAGATATACCTTTACTACACCAACTTTTTTACCTTTATGAGTTAAATCATCTACGACTTCATGAATTGTTTCATTTACAGAACCCATTGCAATAATAATATCTGTTGCTTCTGGATGTCCTTCATATACAAATGGAGCATAGCGACGTCCAGTAACTTCGCTAATTTTATTCATGTGTTTTTCTACAATTCCAACAAGTCTTTCATAAGCTTGGTTTTGAGCTTCTCTTCCTTGGAAATAAATATCATCATTTTCAGCACCACCACGTGTAATAGGATTACTATGTGGATTTAATGCATTAGCCTTAAATGTTTCAATTGCTTTAGATACTTCTGGAGTTACTAAAGATTTTAAATCTTCATAATCCCAAGTTTGAACTTTATCAATTTCATGAGATGTTCTAAATCCATCAAAGAAATTAATAAATGGATATGAACCTTCAATTGCTGATAAATGAGCAACTGGAGCTAAATCCATAACTTCTTGTACTGAATGTTCACATAACATAGCCACACCAGTTTGACGGCAAGCATATACGTCTTGGTGATCACCAAAAATTGCAAGAGATCTAGTTGCTAAGGCACGTGCCGATACATGGAATACAACTGGTAATAATTCTCCTACACATTTGTAAATGTTAGGAATCATTAATAGTAAACCTTGTGATGCTGTATAAGTAGCTGCTAAAGCTCCTGCTTCTGCTGCACCATGTACAGTACCTGAAGCTCCTGCTTCTGATTGCATTTCAACTACTTTAACTTTTGAGCCAAAAATATTAGTTCTACCTTGAGCTGACCATTCGTCAATTAGTTCAGCCATTGTAGAAGATGGAGTGATAGGAAAAATGCCAGCAAATTCTGTAAAAGCATATGCTACATGAGCAGCAGCTGTATTTCCATCCATCGAAACAAATTTAAATGCCATTTCTAAGTCCTCCTATAAATTTGCTTTGTCCATTTTAAAAAAATGCCGACTATATTATAGCACTTGTTTTACATTTTTTAATATCTTTTTTACAAAAGATATAAAAATTTTATTATTTTTTTGCATATTTGATATTAATTTAATCAACAATTCATAAACTTTAATGGTGATTCTATGAAAAAAAGTATTTTGACAATTAACTTAAAAGCAATTAAATATAACTATAATCATTTAAAATGTCATTATAAAAAGAAAATAATTGCCGTATTAAAAGATGATGCTTATGGACTTGGAATTAAAAAAATTGTTTCTACTTTAATGGATGATAAAGATTTAGTTGTTGCCGTAAATAGTTTTAAAGATTTAGAAAATATCAAAGAAATGAAAGTTAAAAAACTTTATCTAAATATTTTTGATAAAGATGATCTACTATATTTTAAAGAAAATAAAATTAGTGTTGTATTATCTTCCTTAAATCAACTTGAATATTTAAAAAATAGTAATATACCTTTTCATATAAAAATAAATGTTGGGATGAATAGAATTGGTTTAAATAAGGAAGAATATTTACAAGCAATAAATATTATTAGTACTGATAGAGAAAGTTATAACCTTGAAGGAATAATGTGTCATTTCCCTACTTCTGATGCTAACCATTCTTTTTATAATATTTTTAAAGAATTAGTCACTTTATGTCCTTTCTATAAGAATTTAATGATACATTGTTTTGCTTCTTCATCAATATTTGAAGAGTCATTTACTAATTATATCCGTGTGGGAATTAAATTGTATGGTGTAGACAATTCATTATTTTATCAAAATTGTCTTTATTTAAATGCGCCTATAATTCAAAAAAAATTTATAAAAAAAGGGGAAAAAGTCGGCTATGATTTAGCTTATGCAGCAATAAGTGATGGTTATCTTTATCTTTTACCCATAGGATATGGACAAGGATGGGGAAGGTTTATTGATTCTTATGCTTTTTTTGATAATCATTACTTAAAACAAATTGGTAAAATATCTATGGATTATTCGATATACTTTTCAACTATTGATTTAAATATTGGTGAAAATATCGAACTTATTGGTAATCATATTTCCTTAAAATCATTAGCTACAATAAATTATCAAGATGTTCATGAAGTATTAATAAAAATAAAAGTAGATAAGGATTACCTTACCTACTTATGATATTTAGAATGATTTAAAATAGAATAACTTCTATAAATTTGTTCAAGTAACATTACTCTACTTAATTGATGAGGAAATGTCATTTTAGAAAAACTCAATTCAAAATTACATTTTATAGAATCATCAATCCCATATGAGCCTCCAATTATAAATGTTATATCTGGATGATTATTAATTGTTATATTTTCTATCTTTTTAGCAAGTTCTATGCTATCTAGCATTTCTCCTTTAATTGCCATTTTTATAGTATAACCTTTTAAATTTTTAGCAATTTCTTTGCCTTCTTCTTTTAATATTGTATCTATATTATTTGCAAGAACTTCTTTTAATTCTATTATTTCAATTTTTGTATATTTACAGATTCTTTTTACATATTCATTGCAAGCATCTATTAAATATTTTTCTTTTAACGTTCCAACGCAAACTATCCTAATCAACAATTACACCTTCTTTTTCTTCGATTTTTTTCATTAAATGGTAAATTGCGTAGCAGTCCGTTAATGCATTATGAAAGTTATCACTTTCAAAGCCATTTTCTTTTGCAGCTATGGATAGTTTTGCTCTACTTGGATTTAATTTACTTTTGACTTCATCTATTAAATCTATCCAATGAATATTAACATCATTTAATTTATATTTATTAAACATATATTTAATAATCCTTTTATCAAAGTCACATCCATATGCATATACCATATCACAATCTTCTAAAAGTTTATGAATTTCATTAATTAAATGTCTTTCAGATACTCCATTTACTTTGCATTTTTTTAAAGATATATGTGTTAAATGTGAAGCAAAAGAAGAAATATAATTTACATTCCTATTTAATAAATTTATTTCTTTTATTTCATCATTTTCAATAAGTAATGCTGAAAATTGTGTTATTTTTCTTTCTTCTTCTTTAGCCGCAGAATTTCCTTCTATGTCTAAAATAAGATATTTTTTTAAAGGATTATCAAAAAACATATTATTAGTACACTTTCTTACCTAGTTTGTATACATCTTGAACATGTAATGTTTCATCCATTAATACAATATCTGCTAGTTTATTTTTAGCAAGTACTCCACGATCTTTTAAATGTAAAGATTTTGCAGCATTTGTAGAAGATATTTTGGCAAGTGAAACTAATGATGCTCCTGTATATTCACGTACATTTCTTACACCTTGATCCATTGTAAGTAATGAACCTGCTAAAGGCCCAGTTGTTAAATAAGCTGCTCCATTTTTCTTTATGCAATCTAGTCCAAATAATTTAAATGTTTCTATATTTGAATGTTTTGCAAGTAAAGCATCAGTTACAATCATAAATCTGTCATCGCCAACGATTTTATAAAAAGTTTTTAATGCATTAGGACAAACATGAATTCCATCACAAATACATTCTGTATATAAATTATCAAAGTAAAAAGCTGCAGTTACAATACCAGGATTACGATGATGGTGTCCACTCATTGCATTATGTGTATGAGTAGTGTTTGTAAGTCCATATGAAATTGCTTTTTCAACATCAGCAAATGAAGCATCAGAATGTCCAGCAGAAACAGTTATATTGTGTGAAACTGCATCTTTTATAAATGCTTCAGCTCCTTCTTTTTCTGGAGCAATTGTAATATATCTTACATTATTGTGTGATGCTTTTACTAATTCATCTAATTCTTTCACATTAAATCCACGAATAAATTCGGCATTTTGAGCACCTTTATATTTTTCATTAATATATGGCCCTTCAAGGTGAATTCCTAGTAATGATGAATTTTCTTTCTTAGCCTTTGCTACAGTTTTACAAACTTTCATCAATGATTGATGATCACTTGTTAGAGTAGTTGCTAAAAATGTTGTTGTTCCTTCTGTATATAAAGCATTACATATTGTTTTATAGTCCTCAACTTTTGCATCCATAAAATCAATTCCTACAGATCCATGCATATGAACATCGATAAAGCCTGGAAAAGCAATTTTTTCTTTTCCATCTACAACTTCTTTATCTTCTCCTACATATAATCCTTCATTTACAGATACAATTTTTTTACCATCTATAATAATATGACCAAGTTCAATAACTTTTTTTAAAGTGACAATTTTAATATTATTAATAACCATAATAAAATCCTCCTTTAATAATTTTACTATTTCTAATTAAAAATTTAAAGTATTATAGACAATAAAAAGCAATTTATTGTACAATAAATTAGTAGCACTTAAAGGATGGTGTATTTATTATGGAAAAAGTTATATTTCAAACTTATTCACATTGGTATGAAAGAATGCAACTATTCATTAAAGAAAATGAAAAAGTTAAAAATTGTGATATTTGTTTTCTTGGCGATTCTATTGTAGAAATGGCTCCAGTAAACAAGTTAATTAAAAATAATGAAGTAATTATAAATAGGGGAATTATCTCTGATAAAACTCAAGGAGTTCTTATGTCTCTTGATGATCGTGTAATTGCTATAAACCCTAAAAAGATTGTATTATTCATTGGTTCAAATGATATTTGTGATGGCTATTTATTAGAAACAATTGTTGCAAATTACATTAAAATTATAAATAGGTTACAAGAAAAATTACCTGATGTAAAATTAATTGTTTCTACAATTACTCCTCCTTGCTATTATGTTGATGCTCCAGTTGTTGATCACATTTATCCTGATTGTAGAAGCATAGATAAAATTATTGCTTTAAATACAATGATTAAAGAATTTGATAAAAAATTTAAAAATGTAGTTGTTTTTGATGCTTTTTCTATTATAAAAGATCAAAATAATTCTTTAGCAGTAGAAGATACTGTTGATGGAATTCACTTAAATAAACATGGTTATCAAAAAATCGGTCAAGTATTAAGTAAATTATTATAAGGAGGTCATTATTATGATTTTATTTGCAAGTTTAAATTGGTATTTTTATTTATTAATAGCTATTGGTGGAATAATTGTTTTATTGGCTTTAGTCTTTTTAATTATGTTTTTAGTTTCTAAAAATGCAAAGAAAAAAATAAATAAAGAAATTAGTAATTTATATACAAATATCATTGATTGTTGTGGTGGAAAAAGCAATATAAAAGAAGTATCATCTATTGGCTCCAGATTAACTTTAACATTAAATGATAATTCAAAATTAAATGAAGAAAAATTAAAAGAAATTAATATAACTGGCATTTTTAAAACAACTAAAAAAGTAACTCTAGTTATTGGCGAAATGGCTAGCGAATATGCTAAAAAAATCAACGAAGTATTAAATAATTAAAAGACTAATACAACTTAGAAATAAGTTGTATTTTTATTAGTAAAAAAAGGAAAAATAACTACATTTCTACAATGAGTGTTAAACACATTTTTTCAACTTCTTTGTAATTTCAATCTATTAATTTATATTTTCCAACAAAATTTTAGACCTGTATTTTTTCACTATATATTTTTTCTTACTAATTTTCATTTAATATTTTTGTATGTAAAATTTTTATTTTTTCTTGTAAAAGTAGTTGTAAAACAAATTAATTAAAATCTTTTTTTATAATGCAAGTAATTATTTTTTTAGAATCAATTTTTCATCAAAAGATTCCCATAAATATAATATATTCATATCTAATTATTTCACTTTTTAATTTTCTACAAAGAAAAAGAGGATGAAAATCTATTTTGAATTTTTATAGATTTCTAAACATCCTCTTAAATAACTATAAATTATATTATTGAGTCATTGGTACTTTATCTTTATCATAGAAAACTAAAATTCCATTTAAATAAGCATCTAAATCTTCATCTACTAATGCAATGATTCCACTTGGTAAAATATAACTACCATTAATTGAAACTTGCATTATTGAAGTACTATTAATTCCTCCTATCAATGCTATATCGAATTTTAAATCTAGTAAATGATGACATCCCAAACACTCTGCGTATCTTTCATTAATAATTTCTGATTGTAATATTGTATGGCCTTGTGTTGACCCAGTAGTTTGTCCACATTCACATGTTAATTTATGCCATTTATAATTATAATATTGCATTGAATATGAATGTGTATGTGGTTCACCAGTAATAGATACATTTATGGTACCTCTTGCAGTAGGGCTAACATAATTAGATTGTAGATAATATGTTCCAACTAATAAATCATAACTAAATGTTTTTGTTAAGCCTTCATTAGTAGATGTTTGTAAAACATTTATTTTATTAAAATTAGAGTCATATAATGTTACTTCTAGCGAACTAGATGATGAAATTGTAAAATCATATTCATATGAATTCTCAACATTCATTTTTAGAAAATAATTTTTTTCATTAAAGAATGTACTTGTTGAATCAATAACTTTACTTAACGACTTTGAATTATATTTTAATGTTGTAGAAGAACCATAATTATTTAATACGTATTTAACTGAATTATATGCATTAAGTTTTAAAACTTTTTGGTCAATTTCACTAGTCGCATCAGAATCATTTGCCTTATTAGGAATTGAAATAGTTATTTGATCTGCACCTTTTAAAATTGCTTGTTTTAACTGGCTAGTCGTTAAATGTTCATTTGTTGATAATAATAATGCAGCAACTCCTGTCACGTGAGGAGCAGCCATTGATGTTCCTGATTTATAAGAATATCCTAAAGAGGAATATGTAGTTGGAACTGTACTATATATATTTGTACCAGGTGCATAAATATGAACATTTGAATTATTTGTTGAATAGTTTGAAGAAAAGCGACGAGTACCATCACTATTTAATGCACCAACTGAAATTATATTATCTAAGTTAAAACTTCCATTTAAATTCACTCTTTCATCAATATCTGTTGTCTCATTGCCTGCTGCCCATATAAATAATCCATTATACTTACTTATTGCAGTTCTTATAGCAGTTGAATTCCCGAATCCACTTACACTATAATTTATTATAGAAATTTGTTCATCTGTTCCCCATCTATCTTGAGCCCATTCAATTGCTGAAATTACATCAGTAGAAGAAAATGTATTGTTTGTATTTGATGCTTGCAAAGGAACCAAAGAAACATTCCAATTTACTCCTACAACTCCAGTTTCATTGTTTCCAACTGCACCAATCGTTCCTGCAACATGAGTACCATGTGAGTGAGTATCATCATTTGTTATATCATTATCGTTAAAAGTATCTACTCCTGAAACCAAATTTGCATTTAAATCAACATGATTTGAAATTCCAGTATCAATAATACCAACTCTTATTTTACTATTTCCTGTTGTAAAATTCCAAGCGTTTTCTACATTAATTCCATTTGTGCCATTTAATCCCCATAATTTATCATTAACATATTCAGGGTCATTAGGATCAATTGCAGTCTCAAAAATATAATTTGGTTCAACACTAAATACACCTCTTAATTTTTTTAAATGAGAAATAGTTTTCAAAACATTTTTTTTATCTTTTTCCTTTAAGTTAATTTGTAAAATTTGTTTAAAATCATTATTTTCATTTTTACAATTATAATCACGTTTTGATAAATCAATAATTGATTTAATTTCAACTCCAGCGAAAGACTTGACACTATGTACTTTATTTATTTTACTTATTTCCGAATTTAAAACAACAATAACATTGTCATCCTCAAAGTTTTCATTTAAGAGAACATCATCATAACTAAATGCTATAACCTTATTATTCTTTTCAATATTCAATATCATTATCGAAGTTAATAACACGCAAACTATTATAGACATTAATTTAATCGATATTCGTCTAAATTTATACATAACAAAATTCTCCTTTACTTTTAATTTATGTTTTCAAAAACTAATATTCTATCTGTTGATGAATAATAAAAATCAACATCAGCAATTGATTCAATAATATTAAGATCTTCAGCTGGTGATTCAAAATATGGATTATTTATCATAAATACTACACTTTTATTATATGTACCATAATATTTAGTAATTGTAAAATCACTAGCCTTGGCTTTATCTATGGAATTTGACTCTTTATTTCGCATATTGTATGCAGAGATTTCTTTTATTTTATTTGCAGCTACTTCTACAGTACTCATATCTGGTTCCATTACATATAGTTTTCCTGCACTAT
>CAKPXW010000054.1 GCA_934202505.1 uncultured Bacilli bacterium
AAATCATTTATGTGTAATTGTATTTATTTTCGTTCCTTTTTCACAATTATTATTAGGACTTAACCTATCTACATTACGCCACACATTATACCGATAGATAAATATAATGATGACGGATCTTATCCGATTATTGGACTAGGCAGCACAAGCTGCAAAAGATCTATTATAATTTGTATTGTTATTTATTTTTTTGTGGTTATTAGGTAACCATTCCACATGCTCTCAATACCAAATCTAGCCAATCGAAACCAAAACATCCCCATTTGCACATTTGTGCTTGCATATATTAACATATTTTGATATAAATATCAACTTTAATGACAAAATGCTTTTTATTTTGCCAAAAATAGTATATCATATTAAAAGTAAGGAGTTGAGAATATGGAAGAAATTAACAACTTTATAAAAACTATTATGGAAAAAGATTTAAAGGAAGGTCGTTGCAAGCAAATAGTAACTCGTTTTCCGCCAGAACCAAATGCATATTTACATATTGGACATGCTAGAGCTATTATCAATGACTTTGAACTTGCAAAATGTTTTAATGGTAAAACAAACCTTCGTTTTGATGATACAAACCCTGTTAATGAGGGAAGTGAATATGTTGATGCTATTATTGAAGATTTAAAATGGTTAGGTTATACTCCAGATAATATTTTCTTTGGTAGTGATTATTTTGATAAAACATATGATAAGGCAATCCTATTAATAAAAAAAGGACTTGCCTATGTAGATGATTTGTCACAAGAAGAAATGACAAAATATCGTGGAACTTTAACTGAACCAGGTGTCAATTCACCTTGTAGAAATAGATCCATTGAAGAAAATCTTGATTTATTTGAAAGAATGAAAAATGGGGAATTTAAAGATGGAGAAAAAACATTAAGAGCCAAAATAGATATGGCCTCTCCTAATATTAATATGCGTGATCCTGTAATGTATAGAATCATTCATATTGCTCATCATCGTCAAGGTACAAAATGGTGTATTTATCCAATGTATGATTTTGCTCACCCACTTCAAGATGCTTTTGAAGGAGTAACTCATTCTTTATGTTCAATTGAATATGATAATCATCGTGTCCTTTATGATTGGTTTGTAGAAAAATGTGAAATGGAACATATTCCACATCAATATGAATGGGGAAGACTTAATATTACAAACACTGTAATGTCTAAAAGATATCTTCGTCAATTAGTTGAAGGTGGATATGTTACTGGCTATGATGATCCTAGAATGCCAACTCTTGTTGGATTAAAAAGAAGAGGATTTACCCCTGAAGCCATAAAAGAATTTATATTATATACTGGACTTTCTAGAATTAATTCTACAACAGATGCAGAAAACCTTGATCATTTCTTAAGAGAAAATCAAAAAATGATTGCTACACGTCCTATGGCTGTAATCAACCCTCTACTTGTCATTATTGATAACTATGAAGAAGGAAAAATTGAATATTTAAAAGCTTTTAATAATATGGAAAATGAAGCACTTGGTAGTCATGAAATTCCATTTAGTAAGTATTTATATATTGAAAAAGAAGATTTTATAGAAGAAAAGCCTAACAAAAAATGGAAACGTCTTGCTAAAGATGTAGAAGTTCGTTTGATGAATGCTTATTTTATCAAATGTGAAGCTATCGAAAAAAATGATAAAGGTGAAATTATTGCTATTCATTGTACATATGATCCTGCTACAAAATCTGGAAGTGGTTTTGAAGGTAGAAAACCAAATGGTACTATTCATTTTGTAGAAGCTTCAACAGCTTTAAAAGCTACATTCAATTTATTTGAACCATTAATATTTGATGCTACAGAAGAAACAAAAGATTTATCATTCATTGAAAGATTAAATAAAAACTCATGGAATGTTTATCATGGCTTTGTTGAACCATTTGTAAAAAATAGTCCTGTTGGCACTCATTATCAATTTGTAAGAAATGGTTATTTCTGCACTGATAAACTATCTAGTGATAAAGAATTAATTTTTAATAGAACTTGTGGATTAAAATCTACATTTAATCCTAATAATACGCAAAAGTAAAATTTTTTAAAAAGTTTATAGTCTTCTATAAGCTTTTTTTGTATAATAAAACACCATTTTGCTATTAATGGTGTTTTATTTACATTATTATAAAATTGTAAAGCTAACTAAATTATTATTATCTTTTACTAAAAGCATATAGTTAGCATTAGCATTTCCTTGGTATATTTCACTATATTCATTTCCAGTTATTTGTTTACTTGATAATTCACTATCAATTTGACAAATAGATAAATTATTAAGTTTAATTGTATGGTTAGCTTTTATTAAATCAATATTTAATGTTACTTCAGGAGTTCCAGACATATAAGGATCATCTACAATATTTTTAATTGGAGAGAATGTCTTACAAACAACTTGACCATCTTTAAATTCTATTGATTTCATATAGCCCTCACCATTACAAAGATATCCATTAATAAGATGGGAAATAGAATATTTATCTTTTTCTACAAATTGATAACAGTTTAATATTTCATAAACTACTCTATCACCAAATGTTTGTTTTACATATTGGCTTCCATCAGTATGACCAGAAAAAGCAAATTTTACATTTTCATTTTTAGCTAATATTTCATCAAACATTATATCAGCTTTTACTGTTAAGTCATGTTTTCCATTTTCATCAAGATAAGCATGAGTGGCAACAATTGCATTACGATTTGGATATTTTGCTAGAACATCATTTGCCCAATTAACAACATCTTCATAAGCAACAAGGCCATAACCTAAATATAAAATAATAAAATCATAATCACCTATAGTTACTAAATCATAGTGATTTTCATTATCATTGAAAGTGCCACCATAGAAATCTTTTCCATTGAAACGTGATGCAGAAAAATATTGACGATAGAAACTATAATCCAAATCATAAATGTCAGTTCCAACATCATGATTACCTGCACATACTCCATATGGAACATTATTGTTATCTAAGATATCATAAGATAATGTTGCTCTTGCCCATTCATCAGCAGCCACTTCTGGATCTGATGGATTTTGGTCAACAATATCCCCTGTGTGAACAAAGTAAGCTGCATTTCCACTTGTATATTCTGAAGAAACATAGTTCATGATTTGATTATAGTAGTCATTAATGTCTGTAAATGCCACTTTTGGAAGGTATTGAGTATCTGAAGCCCATAGTAACTTATTACTTCCATTATTAACATATTTAATTTCTGCTTTAAGTTTTACTTTATTTACATTATTTATATAAGAAGATACTTCAAGAGTTGAATTAATAGGCTTATTTGAATAATTTGTACCTATTTCTTCATATTTTCCTAATACTTCGTTATAAGCTGATAATATTATTTTGTCTTGGCTATTACTACTTTCACCAGTATAAGAAATATATAAAGGTTTTGTCTTATCTTGAACATCAACTTCAAAAGTTTGTATAGGATTATCAGTATTAAACTTTTCAATTTGGTCTACTTTAGAACTACTTGTATAATTTAAAGTATTAACTTTGTTAATAGACATTTCCATAGAAGTTGAATTATGATTATTTATATCAAATTCAATGTTATCTTTGTTTTTAATTCCATTTACTTCTAAATAAGTTCCTATTGCAGAAACTTCAAATTCTTTGGCTTGGTAAATATAATTATTTGCCTTATCTTTACAATAGAAAGATAAAGAATGTTTGCCAAGTTCAAATTCATTAAGCGAAATATCATTTTCTTCAATTACATTACCATCTAATAGCACTTTAGAATCTATAATATTTGTGGTATTGTCTTCCATTTCATAATGGATTTTATAATTTTTATCTAAGATAGAATTTTCTACTATATTGCATTTTACTTGTGGCAAATCATTATCGAAAACTACTTCTCTACTTAAGACTTTCACATCGTCATCATAAACATCAATTGTATGTTTGCCATTATCATATTTAGTTGTATCAATTGAGTAAGAATTTATGGCATTAGGTAAATCATAATTAAAATAAAAATCAATTTTTTGGGCTATATTTAATCTTTCATTAGGGTTCCCATCATAAGCAGTAGCCCCTCCCCAACCATCGCCTACCCAATAAAGAGTATCTTTATCAGGAACGCTTTCGTATTTATTATAAGTGTTTCTTGTACCATTTACCCATTTATATTCGACCATTTTATGAACATATATTTTTTCAAGAGTATTTGATTCAACATACATTTTTCCAATTTTATAATCATCACAATTTGCTTTATTAGGGCCTGTATAATCATATTCAGCTGCACCCCAATATCCACCAATTGTTACGGTTATAACATTTTCTCCAATTAATAAATCATTTTCAATAACATTTAAATTAATTCCTTTACTACCATCACTTGGAATTTTACCAAGTTTAACACCATTTAAATAAATATAGTCAGCTGCTCTATTAGCATTATCAGAGTTACAATTAAATGTTTCATAATATAATTTTAAATTCCAGTTAGTATCTTCTAAAGGAGCTACTGATTTATCATCTATCTTTAAATTTAAAGAAGCATCTTCTTTTTCACTTGTAACACTAAAATCAAGATTTTTAGAAAAAGCATCATCTTTATTTAAACCATAATAATAATGTGGATTATCTACAAATTCTTCTTCACTTGATGAAATACTATTATCATTGCTTGTTATAGAACTTGATGAACTTTCTTCTACATTAGAAATACTTTCACTATTAGTTGTCGATTCTGATGGTTCTACATTGGAAGAAGATTCGTTTTGGCTAGTTTTATTATTTCCACAAGAAGTTAAAATTAATGGTATTGTACATAATAAAAGTTTTAGCAAATTACTATTTTTCATTTGAACCCTCCATATTAAGTTTTATAACTTTTCCATTATGTAAACGAGAATCTTCAGCAGCATAACATAATATATGAGAGACAACTGATTCTTCTAAAGTAGTTAAGGTAAAAGTCTTTTCTCCAGTTTTTAAATAATGAATTAATTCTTTCATCATTATTCTATCTCCTCCACCATGTCCTACAAAGTCATCGGTCATTTTAGAAATATCAATAACTCTTTCTTTATTGTCTAAGAAGTCAAAAACCGTAAATTTCTTTTCTTCAAAATTTCCTTCAATTTGTCCTTTTGTTCCCATTACTTTGATATCTCTATAGCAATACCTTGTGAAAGCATTCATTGTATGTGATGCTGTTGCTTTATCTTCGAATTCGACATTTAAAATTTGATGGTCTACAACATTATTATCACATTTGAAAACACATCTACCATATTGACCATGACGAATATAATTATCGATTTGCTCATCTGTTGGATTTTCAACACCTAGCATAGGAACAAGCCAAGCTCTATTATTCAAATAGAATTTGTAAGCATTCCAAGCACAATTTTCTTTTAATTTACAATCATAGCAATATTGTGCTGAATCTTTTGGGGCATTTTCTTTTTTAAGATATGACAAATTACCAAATGATGTAATATATTTAGGAGTTTTATTCATTAACCAATATATTAAATCTAAATCGTGTGAACATTTAGCAAGTATCATTGGTGTTGTTTCTTTACTATTACGCCAATTCCCTCTTACAAAGCTATGAGCTTGATGCCAATAAGCTACATTTTCTGTAGTATTAATATTGATAATATCACCAATTTCTCCACTATCAATAATCTTTTTAATTTCACGATAAAATAGAGTATATCTTAATACATAAGAAACAATAACTTTTAAGTTCTTTTCTTTAGCTATTCTATTTAAAGTTAAAACTTGCTCTAAAGTTTGAGCAATTGGTTTTTCAAGTGAAACATTATAGTTATGATTTAGACAATCTAAAGTATTTTGGTAGTGATATTGATCCATTGATGCCACTATAACTAAATCAAGGTCTAAATTGGCAGCAAAGAAATCTTCTGTGCTACTATAAAAATATTGAACATTCATGTCTTTTTTTAATTCTTCTTGGAAATTTTCAATTCGAAAATCACAAACTGCAATTAATTCTACTTCATCTAACATATCTTTTAAAAATGAAGTATATAATCTACCTCTATTTCCATATCCTATAATTCCGATTTTTATTTTTTTCATTTATAATACCATCCTTATCAATAATAGAATAACACATTTTTATATCTATTGATATACCAATAAATAAAACAACAATTTAAGGCACTTTTTTATCAAATAAAAAAGGGCAATATTTTTCTTATAATTCATTAATAAGTTATTTCTATATTTTTTTGTTTTTGCTATAGTAGTATTTAACGGAGGTCATATAATAATATGAATAAAAACTTTGCAAATCTTGTAACACTTCGCTTATCTTCCTATGTTGCCAAGGTAGACAAAAAAGAATATCTAATAATGAAAGCTCCATTTGATGATAATTATACTATTAAATTAAATAATGGCTCAGCTCTTACTATTTTTAATAAGAAAGAAAAATTATTAGTTAGTTTAAATGAAAATGAAGATGTAACTATTTCTTTAAAGAAAAATGAACTTGTTTATATTATTGCTGAAGGCAAAAATAAAAGCATTGATTTTTCTGTAACACTAGAAAAGAATTTTTCTTTACTACCTTATGATCCAATTAAAATTGAAAATCCTAAAAAATATTATGAAAAAATGGGTAAAGTTGATAATAATATCGATCCATTAAAACCTGCTAAAATCAAATATGATAAAAGAAATAAAGGAATATATGTAAATTGTAATAATCCTGAAGTTTTAAAAGATTCTTCTTTAAATAAAGCATTATCTAGAGTTGATATATCTAATAAAGAAGTATTCTTTACTTTTGAACATAATAATGGTATTTCTTCACCTTTTTATTATGGATATCAAGTATTGAATACTAGTGATAAAGATATTTATGTAACTGTTAAAAATGTTGGTCTTCAATTAGATGGTAGTGGTTGTTGGCTTGGAGAAAAAGAATGGGTTGATTTCTATAATCTTCCATTTAATATTAAAAACCTTGAATCATTAACTGAAGCAGAAAAAGAAACTTATAATTTATTTTATGGTTTTTCTAATAATTATAAGCCTGCCAATATTCAACCAATAACATACAAAATTCCTCCTAAAAAGCATATTTATGTAATGGGTGGAACTACTAAAGATGCTTATAATCATATCAATGTTTTTAATACTGCTGATATGCCTATTAAAGATGGATGTAGTAATGGAGCCGTATTATTTGAAGTAAAAGGTCAAGCTGAAGCTATTTTTTATGCTTATAAAGATTATAAAAAAGTTGGAAGAACAAATAAAACTCACCAAGGATATGTTGTAAACTTGCCAAATGAAGAAGCAAATTTTGGTAGTCAATATGTAGGATATGATAACACTTGCAATGGGGTCATCGATAATAAAGCCACTTGGGAGTTTAATGATTCTACTAAGCCACAAGTATTACCAGTAAGCTTTGATAATTATTACGCTGATACTTTCCCAGTAAAAAGTAAGCCTTATGCTAGATTAAAAGTAAGTAAACATAATCATATTGCTACTTCTTGGGCTACTCATATTAATCCACAAAGCAATCATAATGCTATTGGAACTGATATGACAAAATATATTACTGTAGATAATACTGGTAAAAAGATTGTAATTGATGCAAATCACTATGATGGAAATGCTAAACTTGCTAATATCGGTAACTGGATGGCTGATTATATTGATGGTTATACTTTTGTAAACTATGGAAAAAAAGAACGTAGTATTACAATCAACATGTATCATACTGGAGCTATTGCTTGTTTTGTAAGAGATAAAGATTTTAAAGTTTTAAAAGAAACTATTCAATATGCCATTCAAATGGGAGCTACAAAATATAATGATAAAGATGTTGCTCCAATAAAATTAAATTTCTCTTATACAATTAAAATTCCTGCTAATAGTGTTGTTCAATTTTATGTTGAATACAATTTACTTGCTAATTCTTGTGGTAATATAAATCACGAAGTTATATTAAAATAGGTTATATTAAAATAGGTAGAACAGTTGATGCTCTACCTATTTTAATATTTCTTGAAGTTTTTGAATTTCTAAATTAATTTGCTTTTCTTTTTCTTTATTTATTTGGTTATCATTTATAATTCTATTTAAAGAAACCAGTTTTTCAAAATACATTTTTTTAAATATATTAGTTTTTTCTTGTAAATTTATTGGCCCATATTTTATTTCATCATCCGATAAATAAATTTTTTCATTACTTTTTTTTGCAGCAATTATTTCATAATACTTTTCTTTACAAAAAACTATAGATTCCTTAATGATTTTATAATTAAGTTCCATTAAAGTTTTTCTTAAAACATCATTATGATTATTAGCTTGCAAAATTAAATTTGGATATTTATATTCATTATTTTGTAAGATGGAGGAAATTAAATGTCCTCCCATTCCAGCAACAATAATTACATCTATATCTAATGGAAGATTTAATAATCCATCTGTTAAACATAATTTTATTTTATTTTCTAAATGATAATTTTCAATATTTAACTTAGCCTTCATTAAAGGCTTTTTTGCAACATCACAAGCAAGTGCTTCCTTGCAAATTTCATTTAAAACTAAATAAATTGGTATCAAGCCATGATCAGTTCCAATATCAGCAACTTTATTACATTTATCAACATAAGATGCAATACATTGGAGCCTATTGTCTAGTGTTAAATTATTTTTCACGATAATCTCCAAGCTTTTTAGATCTTGTTGGATGTCTTAATTTTCTTAAAGCTTTAGCTTCAATCTGTCTAATTCTTTCACGAGTTACATTAAATTTTTTACCAACTTCTTCAAGGGTATGTGGACGATTATCTTCAAGTCCATAACGAAGTTGTAACACTTTAGCTTCACGTGGAGTAAGCTCTTTTAAAATTTCTTGAAGTTCATTTTTTAATAATTCATTACTTGCATACTCATTTGGTGTAATTACTTCTTTATCTTCAATGAAATCCCCTAAATGTGAATCATCTTCTTCCCCGATAGGAGTTTCAAGAGAAACGGGTTCAAGATTTATTCTTTGAATTTGTCTTACTCTTTCTGGAGTAATATCTCCTTCCATTCTTTCAGCAATTTGTTCTGCTGTAGGTTCCATTCCAAGTTCTTGAGTTAATTGCCTTTGAATACGTGTCATCTTATTGATTGTTTCTACCATATGAACTGGAATTCTTATTGTTCTTGCTTGGTCAGCAATAGCTCTTGTAATTGCTTGTTTAATCCACCATGTTGCATATGTTGAAAATTTAAATCCTTTTTGATAATCAAATTTTTCAACAGCTTTAATTAATCCTATATTACCTTCTTGAATTAAATCAAGGAATGACAAACCACGTCCTAAGAAATGCTTAGCAATAGATACAACCAAACGTAAGTTCGCAGAAATTAATTGTTGCTTAGCATCTTCATCGCCGTCTAAGATTCTTTTAGCAAGTTCAATTTCTTCATCCATACTTAATAATTCAACTTTTCCAATTTCTTTTAAATACATTTTTACGGGATCTGTAACTTTTGCATTAGATGAATAATCAATTTTTGTTAAATCTTCTACTTCATCTGCAGGGATATCTTCAGCTTTAAAATCATCATCTAAAATTAAATCATCAAGATTGTCGATATCTTCCACATCACCTGAAAAGTCAATATCGATTTCTTCTTTAGCCGATAATATTTCATCGATTAAATCTGCCATATCTTCTTCTGTAGCATTAAGTTTTTGACATGCTTGAATGACTTCGTCATTATTTACTTTTTTTCCTTGTTTTATTTGATTAACATAATAATCCTTGACTTGGTCTAAGTTTTCAAATAGTTGTTCGTTTTCTTTCATAAATGTTACCTCCCATTTTTCTGCATTCTTTTTTCTTTAAGAGTTTGTTTAATATTTAATGATTCTTTGATTAACTCGTTTTTTTCTTCAATTGTGTTTGAAAATTTAATATCTTCTTGAATTTGATGCAATCGATGTTCAAGAGGGGCAATTTCTTTTATTTCAAATAGTAAATCTAAAAATGCATTTTTACTATAATTTGGAAATGTTCCTTTATAACTATCTAATAACAATAATGTTTTATTTAACTCATCATCTTTTTCATATTCACTTTCAACTTTAGTAAATAAATCCGCAAGCATATGATCCATAGAAAATGATGAACTATTTTCTTTATAATACTCACAAATTATCATTGCTAACTTACGATATGAATCATTTTCAAGATACACTAAACTATCAATAAATGTTTGAATTGCTTCTGGAGAATCAAGCATTAAAGATAAGACTCTAAGTTGTAATTCTTGATATTTGTTAGTTTTTTTGTATTCATTAATTTTTAAAAGCACATCGTTATTAGTTGTTTTATTACTATATTCTTTTACAAGATTAGTTATTGTATTGACAGAAAAATGTAATTCTTTATGCAATTTTTCAATATAAATATCTTGATCTTCATTTTGGAACATTGCAATTTTTTTACACATACTATGAAGAATTTTTTTCTTTTCTTCATTATTTTCAAGATTTAAAGTTTTCTTAGCTACATATAAGGAAAATTCAAATGGATTTAATAATGTTGTGTTTAACAAATCGCCCAATTTTTCTTTGCCATATTTATTTAAATATTCATCAACATCTTTAACATCACCATACGATGGTATAACTTGCACTGGAATTTCAAGTTTCGTTAAATCAGAAGCTAGTTTATTAGCATTAATATTTCCAGGATTATCCCCATCTAAGGTTAATATTATTTTGACGCCTAAATACTTTAATACTTTTAAATGTTCTTTTGTAAAAGCTGTTCCCATTAAAGCAATAGCATTATTTATACC
>CAKPXW010000055.1 GCA_934202505.1 uncultured Bacilli bacterium
GTATAGTTTTATGGGATCATTTATGGAAAGTGCTTTAACAAACGATCCTAATCATGAATATATAGTTTATATTGATTCAAATGATGATTCAGTAAAAGAATTATTAGAAACTACTGATTATAAGGTAAAATTTAATAAAGTTTCTCTTGAAGATAAAAATAATATTAAAAATTTATTTGATAATGAATCAGCTGATTTGTATATTTCTTTTAGTGATGATTTTTTTAAGGCGATTGATGAAAATTTATCACCAAATATCGACATTTATTATAATTCAAGTAATACTGAATCTAGTGCAATTTATCAATATTACTTAGCAAAACTTGCTCCAGGCTCTATTAATAATATTGATTATAAATATAAAATAAATATGAAAGAAAACACTCAATATGACTTTGCAACACAAGAAGAAAGTTCAATAGTTATTATTACAATGATGCTTCCTTATCTTTTGATTATCTTCTTGTTTACTGGATGTCTTGCAATTTCTTCAGAATCAATTGCTGGAGAAAAAGAAAGAGGAACAATTGCTGCATTGCTTGTTACTCCTGTTAAAAGATCATATATTGCAACAGGAAAAATTCTAGCATTATCCATTACTGCTCTTGCATCTTCCTTAGTATCTTTTTTAGGCTTAATTCTATCATTACCAAAATTAATGCAAGGAACTAATGGAATAACTTTTTCAATGTATGGCATAGGTACTTTTCTTCAAATCTTTGTTATTATTTTGATAACAGTAATTTTATTTACAGTCATTCTTTCAATTATTTCAACTTATTCTCGTAGCGTAAAAGAAGCATCACAGCTTTCATCAGTCATTATGATACTTGTTATGCTTGCTGGAGTTTCTTCAATGGTTGGAATAAAAAGTGTGGCATCTAATCATTTTGCTTATATCATTCCAATTTATAATTGTATACAATGTATGAGTGGTATTTTTTCTTTACAATTAAACCCTATTAATTTTTTATTAACTGTAATTTCTAATATTATTTACATTGCCATCGGAATTAAAATTCTTGCAGTAATGTTTAATTCTGAAAAAATAATGTTTAATAAATAAGTAAAATATGCTATTATTTTACTTACTGGAGCAATACCCAAGAGGCTGAAGGGGCTGGCTTGGAAAGCTAGTAGGCCGGTAAAACGACGCAAGGGTTCGACTCCCTTTTGCTCCGCCATTTTAAAAAGGATAGGTATGAGTATGGAAAATTTTATTTTAGTATTAGGAGAAACTTCAAATTTATTACCAGGAAAAACTTGGACAAACTATAATGTAACAATAATGGATGATAAAATGGTTTGTACAAATAAAAAAGATTCTTCACAAACATTTAATATTTTCTTTAAAGATTTTAAAGAAGCTGAATTTGGTATTGGAAATGGTAATTTATGGCTTCAATGTAAACTTGAACAAGGAAGCTTAGTATTTTGTTCTCCAAGAAAATGTTGGAAATCAGATAGTGGAAAAAAACTTATTGAAAAAATCAATGAAGTTTGTGACATTAAAGATATGAAATCTTATAAACAATATACTGGAAAGTTATTTTTTATACACATGTTTAAATAAACTAAAAATTTATTTATATATACATCAAAATTTAACACGTATAATAAAAGAAAAAGATAATCAAATATTATAGTACTTGTTGCTGTAATAAAAAGATTATCTTTTTTGCTTATTAATCCGCCATTTTCCACCAGTGGGAATTTAACCCGACTTCAATTTATCCTTTATATTTCTAGAATATGGTAACAAATTTTCCATTGATTTTGCATTAATATTTTCAAATACAAAATTTAAATATTTTTCTACAATGCTCATATCTTTTATAATTTGTATAATATTTTCCTATAAAATAAAATTCCTCTAGCTTTCTACTAAGAAGATATCAGTTTTCTTGCTTTTTGTAAGAGTGTTAATTTTTGGCCTATCCACAAATAAAAAACGAACTTGCATAAGTTCGTATATTTTATGATGGCGGAGCAAGAGGGATTCGAACTCTCGCACCAGTTGCCCAGTCTATACCCTTAGCAGGGGTACCTCTTCGACCACTTGAGTATTGCTCCGTGCTAGATTAATATAACATAAAAGTAACCTTCGTGCAATAAAAAAAGAATAAAATCATTAAAAAAATTAAAAATAATGAATAGTTAACTTATTATACTTATTTACTAAATATGTAAATAAGTGTAAAATAATAGGGATATGGAGGTATACACATGTCAAAGTTAGTAATTAAAGATCTTCATGTAGCAGTTGAAGGAAAAGAAATATTAAAAGGAATTAATTTAGAAGTTAATGACAATGAAATTCATGCATTAATGGGACCTAATGGCAATGGTAAATCTACTTTATTATCTACTATTATGGGCCAACCAAAATATGAAGTAATTTCTGGTAGTATAACACTTGATGGAAAAGATGTTCTTGCAATGAGCGTTGATGAAAGAGCTAAAAGTGGTTTATTTTTAGCATTACAATACCCACCAGAAATTCCGGGTGTGATAAACTCTGATTTTTTAAGAGCAGCATTAAATGCTAAAAATGAAAAGCCTGTCTCATTATATAAATTTATTACAGAATTAGAAGCAGCTACTAAAGCAGTTGATTTACCCCTTGAAATGATCCATCGTTATCTAAACGATGGTTTTTCTGGTGGTGAAAAGAAAAGAAATGAAATAATCCAGATGAAACTATTAAAACCAAGTATTGCTATGCTTGATGAAATAGATTCAGGCCTTGATGTTGATGCATTAAAAGCTGTTGTTGAAGCAATAAATGAGATTATTTTAAGACATGGTAGTTGCATTGTAGTATCTCATTATGCAAGATTTTATCAAATGATAAAACCAACACATGTTCATGTAATTGTTGATGGTAGAATTATTTTAAGCGGTGATGAAACAATTATTGAAAAAATTGACAAGCAAGGTTTTGATTGGGTTAAAGCTGAATATGGTCTTGAAGTTAATAAAGGTGATTCTCGTCCATCATCAATTGGCTTATGTGGTGTAAAGGAATCATTGAAAAATGGAAAATAATATAATTTTTTCTAATAATAATTGCAATAATAGTTTGTATAATGAAAAAAACCAAACTATAACTATTGAAAATTGTAATGATACTTTATATTTTATTTTTGATAATTATATACCATCATCTTTAAACCTAGAAATTTCAAATAGCAATGTTACAATCTTAGAAATATTTAAAGGAAATATTCCAAAGTGTGAATATACTATTAATATTCCAAATAATTCTTCATTAAATAGACTTTCAATATTTGTGGATACAACAAGTTCTATTGATATTAATAGAATTGTTAATAATCATGGTTTTTATAAATCAATGCAACTTGATTTAAATAATGAAAATGTAATAAGTAATGAAAACATTAACATGTTGCAAGAAAATGCAAATGCTTTAATATTCGATGGTATTTATGCTACTAATAATAGTGTTAAGAAATACCAAACAAATATCATTCATATTGCTAAAAGTTGTAAATCAGAAGCTAAAATATTTGCAATAAATAATGAAAAAGCCCATGTTAGTATTTATACAGATGCATATATTAAAGCAGGTGCTACTAGTACTAATACAACTCAAGAAGGAAGAATAATAAATTTATCAAATACATGTAGTGGTATTGTTTTACCAAATTTACATATTGATGAAAATGATGTTCTTGCTTCACATAGTTGCTCTGTAGGTAGTGTTAATAAAGATCACCTATATTACCTTGAAAGCCGTGGATTTACAGAAAAGCAAGCAAAAAACATTTTAATACTTGGATATTTTAATCCATTACTTAAAAATATAAATGATGAACAAATAAAAGAAAACATAAGTAATATCTTGAAAGCGAGGATTAGCTAAGATGGATATTAATGAAATACGTAAAGATTTTCCAATGTTAAATAATAAAATTATGCAAGGCAAACCACTTGTATATTTTGATAATGCTGCCACTTCATTAAAACCTAAATGTGTAATCGAAGCTATGGATGATTATTATTATAATTTCACAAGTAATGTTCATCGTGGAGATTATGATCTTGCAGCTAAAACTGATAGCATTTATGAACAAGCAAGAAAAAATATTGCAACTTTCATAAATGGAAATGAAAATGAAATTGTATTTACTAGTGGAACTACACAATCATTAAATTTAGTTGCTTTTGGCTTTGCTTTAAATTATTTGCATGAAAATGATGAAGTTATTTTAAATGAAGCAGAACATGCCTCAAATGTTTTGCCATGGTATGAAGTTACCAAAAGAACTAATTCTAAAATAGTTTTTGCTTCATTAAATGAAAAAGGTTTTGTAACTCTTGAAAACATGAAAAAAGCTATTACTGATAAGACAAAAATAATTTCTATCGCTCATATTTCTAATGTATTAGGATATGAAAATGAAATTGCTCATATCATTAAATATGCACATAGTAAAGGAATTATTGTTGTCGTTGATGGTGCTCAAAGTGTTCCACATAAAAAAATTGATGTTAAAGCATTGGATATAGATTTTTTAGCTTTTTCATCGCATAAAATGTGTGGACCAACAGGAATTGGAATATTATATGGTAAATATGATTTATTATGCAAAATGGATTCCTTACAATATGGTGGAGGAATGAACTCTAAATTTGATGCATGTTGTAATGTTTTATATAAAAAACCACCATATAAATTTGAAGGTGGTACTCCACCAATTGCTGAAGTTATTGGATTTAAAAAAGCTATTAATTACTTAAGTTCAATAGGAATGGAAAATATTGAGCAAAGAGAAATTGAATTAAAAAAATATGCAATTGAAAAATTAAAACAACTAGATAATATTATTTTATATAATGCTGATTCAGATTCAGGAATTATAACATTTAATATAAAAAATGTTTTTTGTCAAGATGCAGGTAGTTATTTCAACTATCAAGGAATTGCTGTTAGAAGTGGTCATCATTGTGCAAAATTACTTCCTGATTTTCTTCACACAATTGGTACTGTAAGAGCTTCTTTATACTTTTACAATACTTTTGAAGAAATTGATAGATTTGTTGAAGCTTGTAAACATGGAGGTGACTTTTTAGATGCTATCTTTAAATGATCCAATGATTAAAAGAGAAATAATTATGGACCATTACGAACACCCTAGAAATAAGGGACTTGTAGATGATCCTAGCTATATTCAAGTAGAAATGAATTCCGAATCATGTATAGATGATATAACAATTCAAATAAAAGTTGAAGATAATGTCATTAAAGATTTTCGCTTTGATGGTGTTGGTTGTACAATATCTACTGCTTCAACTTCTATTTTAAGTGAACTTGTTATTGGAACTACAATTCCTGAAGCTTATAACATTATTAAACAATATGATAATATGATTAAAGAATTACCTTATGATGAACTATTACTTCAAGAAGCCGTTGTTTTTAAAGATGTTTCAAAACAAGCTAATAGAATTAAGTGCGCTCTTATTGGATTTTCTGGTTTATTGCAATTGCTTGATTCTTTAGGAGGTAAATAAATGGAAGATGTAAAAAACAGTATAAAAGGTGTTGAAAACTATGAATACGGTTTTTCTGATAAAGATACTAGCGTATTTAAAACCAAAAAAGGCTTAACAAGAGATACCATAATTCAAATTTCAACTATTAAAAAAGAGCCTCAATGGATGCTTGATTTCCGTCTAAAATCTTATGATACATTTATCAAAATGCCTAACCCTGATTTTGGTCCAAATCTTGATTTTTTACACTATGATGATTATACATATTATATTAAGCCTGCTGATAAATCAGTTAAAAATTGGGATGAAGTTCCTGAAACCATAAAAAACACATTTAATAAATTAGGTATTCCAGAAGCTGAAAAGAAATTTTTTGCTGGTGTTCATACTCAATATGAATCGGAAAGTGTATATCACAACATGTTAAAAGAGGTTGAAGAAAAAGGTGTTATTTTCCTAGATACAGATTCTGCATTACGTCAATATCCAGATCTTGTAAAAGAATACTTTAATACTGTTGTAAAATATAATGACAATAAATTTTCCGCATTAAATGGTGCGGTTTGGTCTGGAGGTTCATTTATTTATGTTCCAAAAGGCGTAAAACTTGAAAAACCTTTGCAATCATATTTTAGAATAAATTCTAAAAATATGGGACAATTTGAAAGGACTCTAATTATTGTTGATGAAGGTGCTGATGTTCACTATGTTGAAGGATGTACTGCTCCAATTTATGATAGTGAATCATTACATGCTGCTGTAGTTGAAATAATTGTTAAAAAAGGTGCTAAATGTCGCTATTCAACTGTTCAAAATTGGTCAAGTAATATTATAAATCTTGTTACAAAAAGAGCAGATGTTTATGAAAATGGCACTATGGAGTGGATTGATGGAAATATTGGCTCAGGAGTAAATATGAAATATCCTGCTTGCATTTTAAAAGGTCCTAACGCTAAAGGAACATGCATTTCTATTGCTGTTGCTGGAAAAGGTCAATACCAAGATGCTGGTGCTAGAATGATTCATTTAGCGCCTAACACTTCAAGCCAAATCATTTCTAAATCCATTTGTAAAGATGGTGGCAAAGTCAATTATCGTGGAACTGTTCATCATAGTAAAGAGGCTATTAATTCTAGAAGTTTTGTTGAATGCGATACATTAATACTTGATAACATTTCTTCATCTGATACAATACCAAAGAATCGTTGTTATAATGACCAATCAATAATTGAGCATGAGGCAACTGTTTCTAAAATTTCTGATGAACAATTATTTTATTTACAAAGCCGTGGACTATCTAAACAGCAAGCAATGCAAATGATTGTTATGGGCTTTATTGAACCATTTTCTAAAGAACTTCCTATGGAATATGCTGTAGAATTAAATCAACTTTTAAAATTGAATATGGAAGGCTCTATAGGATAAATATAATAATTTAACCATCTTATGCATATATTAACATAGGATGGTTTTTATATGGAATCACTAGTATATAATTATTATGGATATTTAGTTAATAAAATAGATAATGGAACTTTTGAATATGAAGGTTTCATATTTTTGCTTGTTAGTGTTACAGATAATGAAAATGATTTAATAAATCTTTCAAATTTTTCTTTAACTCTTCAAAATTTATTTAATAATGAAATCGTTTATTTTGTAAAAAATAAATATCAAAAAATCATTTCTAAAGGCGATGATAATGCTTCTATTTGTCTGCTAACCTATAAAAAAGATAGTTTAGCTAGTCTAAATGATATTTTAATTATGCAAAATAGATATAATAATTTTAATTCAACTCCCGTTGATTTAAAAATAATTATTAAACTTTGGGATGAAAGAACAGATTATATAATTAATCAATGTTTAATTAGTCTTAATTTAGAAAATGATAATGATAAAGAATTATATGATCATTCTTTGTATGCCTATGGAATGGCTATGAATGCTATTGAATACCTCGTTGATTTAAGTATAGATTATCCAAACAACTACTACCCTACAACCTTAAATCATCGAAGAATTAAATGTATTAAAAAGTTTGAATTATTTAATCCTTTTAATTTTATTTTAGATCATTCAAGTAGAGATTTAGCAGAATTATATAAAAATAATCTTATTGATTTAAACACCTTACTAAGTATAACTAATTCTTATGCTTATAATCTAAATGAATATGAATATCTTTTAGCAAGGGTGATGTTTCCAACATTTATTTTTGATTTATTAGAAGATTTAGCAACAACAACTGTCACAAATAAAAAAGAGCAAATTTTTAAAGCTATAGATAAGCAAAACAATCAATTAAAAAAGATAAAGTCTTTAATGAAAACTTTATCTTCAAATTATAATATACGGCCAATCAAATGGCTTAATCAATAGTTTTTAAAAGTTCTGCATAATCATTATAATATTTAACAGAATCTTCATGGCCACAAAACGCCTTACTATTTGGCATATTAAACATTCCTTGATATTCAAAAATCAATATTTCTTCTACATATGGAGAAATAGCTTCAATTTGTTTCTTTAGTCGATTAATATTTGCTGGAAGAAGTGCACTTTTATATACTTCACCTTCAAAAGTAAATACTTCCAAATCTGCCCATAATTTACTTTTATTGGCTTTTTTATGAGCTTCATACAAATTTTTATAAAAAGTAGCTGTATGGTTTTCATCAGTTTTCTTTACACCAACTTCATCTTGATAAGCAATAAAATCTGCATCCATTCTTTTTAATTGGCTTACAAAATAATCATCTGCAACTAATTTACAAGTTCCATATGGAGCAATTAAAATTTTATGTTCTTTCTTTAATTTATTAGCAAAAGAAGCAAAACGATTAACATATGTTATACAATCTTCATCAAAATATTTATGGATTTCTGATTCATCAGGTAAATACCATCCATAAAATGATTTATGATGTCCATATAGTTCAAATAATTCTTCCATTCCAACAAAAGCTTTTTGATAAGTATCTTCTTTAGCCATATTGTCGCCTGGTAGATCCCAAGGGGCATAAAATCCTGTAGACATAAAAACTTTCATATCTTGTTTATCTGCTTCTTGCAAAATGGCTTCAAGTGGATTCTTTGCTTTTAACAAAGTGGATTTTTTATAATGCTTTGAATCATAAAAAGTTACAGGCTCAACATTTTTACTATCACTATATGCTGTAGACATTATAACGATATATTTCATTTTTAAACTGGCAATTTCTTTAATTTTTTCTTTCCATTGTTGATCGGTAAAATTATGCATTGCATCATTAAAATATTTTCCTTCAGGTAGTCCGTTATGATGTAGTTCAAGCCATGTACCATTAATTTTTTTCATTTTAGTAATTTCCTCCTTATTTTAAATACTCCCTTAAATTAGAAATTTGGGCAACTACTATATCACATTTTTGTGAAGATTTTTTGTAATCTTCTAATGTTGATTCTCCTGATAAAACCAATATTGAAACAAAATTACAATTATTAGCAAAGGCAATATCTGTATATAAACGATCACCAATCATTGCAATTTCATCATTTTTTAAATTATATTTTTCCATAATATTTTCCCCCATTGTTTTATAAGGTTTTCCTATAATTAAATTAGGAGATTTATTAGTAGAAGCTTTAATCATTGCAAGCATTGCCCCTATATCAACAACATAATAAGGAAAAGCTGGACAATTAATATCTGGATGAGTAGCAATAAAATATTTATCTTCATGAAGAAAATTTGTAAATTTCACTAATTTTTGATATGTCAAATCTGTATCATATCCCATTACTATTAAATCCGGATTCACATCATTTATTGTAATATTATTATCTAAAAATTCTTTTTCTAAAGAAGTGCTTCCTAAAAGATAAACAGATTTTCCATAGTAGTATCTATTTAAATAATCAATAGTTGCCATTCCTGATGTATATATTTCATCATCATTTATATTTATTCCTAGTTTAGCAAGTTTTTTTATATAAACTTCTTTAGATTTTGAAGAATTATTTGTTAAGAAAATAATTCTTCCTTTTTGTTTCATTAAATCTAATGTTTCAATTACATTTGCAAACAATTTATCATCAAGATATATTGTTCCATCCATATCAAGTAAAAAGCATTTTACTTTTTTTAAGCATTCATAATTATTTTCCATATATCAACTAATCTCCATTATTAATAATTAAAATTTAGCATATTAATGTCAAATGCACCATTAATATAAAATGATAATATTGCTTTATTATCAATATATAAGGTACATTTTTCATTATTATAATCATATTTAAATCTATTTTCTTTAACTACCTTACTATTTTTTTTGTTTATATAAACAACTATTCCTGGAAAAAAGATAATTCTAATATTTTGTGCTGATAAATAAAAATAGGGAATATTACTATTTATTAATCCATTAAAAATAAATTTATTGTTAATTTTATTTTTAATATGTAATGCGCAAACAATCAATTTTTTTTCTTTATCATCAGAATATAAAGTAAATTTTCCCAAACTTTTTTGCATCTTTTCTATATACTTTGCATAATTTGTTGATTTATAATGGCTACAAGTTAAAGGATTTTGACTTTTAAGGTTTTTAAAGTAAAAATCAAAATAAATTTTACTATAAAAAATAAATCCCAAAATATAATATAGTAGCACCCAAATCAAGACTCCTAAAGCAATAATAAATGTATAAGTAATTAAAGAAATTTTTAAAACTTTCATTAATGAAAGAATAGCAACAATTATTAAAGAAAGTAAAATTAATATTAATATTATTTTAGAAATCATTTTTCGATTACAATCTTTTTTTATTATTTCATCTTGCTTTTTTTCTAATATCGTATTTAAAGTATTATCATCATATTTTATTATTGTTTCTTTTTCTAACTTACCATAAACGTTTTTATTAAAAAACACAAGATTATCTTTCATTGATAATACCCACCTTTTTGATTATATCTTTAAATACAACATTAGCACTTGCAAAAGCAAATTGTAAATTATATCCTCCACAAATACCATCACCATCTAGCATTTCACCCATAATATAACAATTAGGAAAATATTTATTTTCAAGAGTATCGGTTAAATCTTTAAAAGAAACTCCTCCTGAGGTAATTTGAGCATTTTTAAAGTCATATGGTTCAAGCACATTAAAAGTCAAATTCTTTATTGTAGTAGCTATCTCTAAA
>CAKPXW010000056.1 GCA_934202505.1 uncultured Bacilli bacterium
TAATATATGAACCTGGAATCTTAGCAACTTCCTTTAAATAACTCCATTGCTCTAAAATAACTTCTTTATCATGTTTATCCCAAGATAATTCTTTAAAAGCTTCCATATTTGCTGTATTCCACAAATATTTTTTACCATAAGTATTTAACATTTTTTGTGAATATGTTAGTTGTGTTTCTTTGTTTGACCACCATTTAATAAATTCCCAAGCTTCTTCCTTTTTAGATGAACTATTAAAAATCATTGAAGCTTGTTGTGCGCCTCCCATATATCGATTAATATGGCCATTAATTTCTACACCAGGAACAACACTAATATCCCATAGTCCAGAAATTTCTGGAGCAGCATTTAAAAGTTGTAAGTATGTACCATAATCAGCAATTCCAATTGGCATATCCGCATAACGGAAATAATTAAAGAAACTTGATACTTGATAAGGCAATGAATATTCACGATATAAATCAGTCATAAACTGTAATGCTTGAATTGTATTTTCATTATCAACGCCTGATGTTAATGTATCAAGATTATATAAGCTACCTTCATATTGCCAAATAAATGGAGCTGTTGCATCATATGATTTGGTTGATGTATTAGATGATAATGGAATATAAAATTGCATTCCAAATCTTGAAAGTACTGGTAACATTTCAATTACATCATTCCAAGTTGATGGAACTTCTAAATTCAGTTTTTCAAGAATATCTGTTCTATAAAATAAAACATAAAAATTTTCTGTCTCTGGAATACCAAACAATTGATTGTCATATGTTAAAGGTATCAATTGTTCATTTGTATAATCAGCAATAACATTTACATAATCATCAAATTGTCTTAAATCATATATTGCTCCACGCATACCATATTCATTAGGAATCCATGTTGAAACTCCTGTTACAACATCTGGAGCTTCATTAGCTGCATTAGCAAGTAATATTTTTGATTCATCAGCTAACAATTCAATATCTACTTTTATTCCTGTTTTTGAAGTAAATTCTTCATCAACCATTTTTTGTAATACATTACAATATTGTCTTGATCTTGCCATCCACACTTTAACTGAATCTTTACTTTCAGTTACATAATTTTGATCGACAAATGAATTAAATAAACGTTTTGTTTTTATCCAAGTGTTTTTAAATGGATTAGCTTTAGGATTTGGCAATTTGACATTTTCACTATGTACATAAAACTTATCAAATACAACACCTGAAGTAATGACATTAGAAATTTGTCCAGAAAGATATTGAGCTGCGCAAGATGATCCACTTGATAATAAAGTAAGTCTAGTTGGTAATTTATTTACATCTTCAGCAATTTTCTTAATATTACTTAATGCTGTATTTATATCGGAAATTGAATAAGATTGTCCGGAAAAGCCATTTGCATTTTTTAAATATTTTATAATGCTTTCCATTTCTTCAATCCATCCTGAAATTGTTTCGTTTATATTAGGAAAATGTTCTTCAATATCCCAATCTATTTCTGTATCAGTTGAATTGCCTGTTACTCTTGTTACTTCAAGACCTAATTGATTCATTTCACTAGAAAGTTGAGATAATTTTTCATTAATGATACGCATTTTTGAAGTGTTAACTTCTATTGAAATAGTATTTACTCCTTTATTCAAATAAAAAGCATATGGAGTTCCATCAAGGGAACCAAGAGTTACATTTTGCCATGAAGAAGAATAACGAAATGGAATTTGATAAGCTTCAACAAAAGGAACTTTACCATTTACATAAACAGTTCTAAAACTTGTAGTGTTTTTTTCTTCTTGTAATACTTTTGCTGTTAAATAATAATATCCATTTTCTGGAACTTCTATTTGGTAATCTACTTTATCTCCTGCTTCATTAAATGATGAACTACCAATAATGTTTAAACGATTTCGATATGTTGAAAATGGTGTAACATTTACATCAGTAGATGTTCCTTTTTGAATTGAAGAGGAATTTTTACTAATATAATTTTCTGCTTCATAAGTTTTAAGATAACCTGAAGCAGAAGCCTTTCCTGTTATATAATTTTCATAATTTGCAAGTTTCTTGTTTCTAATTAAAGTTAAAGAAGCAAGTTCAAGAGATCCTTGTACAGATTTTATTGTTATAGTGTTTGCACCTTTTTTTAAATTAAAATAAAGTCCTTCATCATAAAGTCTTGAACTATCTTTTAAAGTATATGATATCAAAGATTTTTGCTTTATTTGTTCTGGTAAACTATCATTTCCATAACGATCTTTTGAGATAGTTTCTTCATCTTTCCACACTTCTTCTAATGATATTTGTCTTGATTCATCATATAAAATATCTCCATTAATTGAAACACTTATTTCATTACTACCATATTCATCTGTTAAAAGATAATAGGAAAGACTTATTTGATAGAATCCTTCATCATTTACCTCAGCTAAAATATCAACACTATCATTTTCATTTAATAAATAAGCATTAACATTATCTTCTTCATGATATTTTATAGAATTTGATCCTATAAATTTAGTAGCATCATATTCATATTTTTCATCATTAGTGATATTTAAATATTGCTTATTATTTTCCAAATAAGTTGAATATTTTCCTTCTATTAATGGCTCTTTTATATCGATAAAAGAAATATCTAACTTACTATCTTTATTTCCAATTACCAATAAAGATATTATAATCGTAATGACTAATATTATAGTTGAAGCAACAATAATGGTTTTTTTTCTTTTTGATATAGTCATATACTTCTCCTTTCAAAAATCATTAATTGTGCAGGAAAAAATCCTGCACAATTAGTAGTTTTATTATTTTTTGTAGTATTTGTTTAATGCTTCTTCAAAAGATGCATAACTTGTTTGATAGATTTCATTAATCTTTCTATTTAATTCTGTTTTAATATCAGCTAGAGCTACTTTTCCAGTTAATAATTTATCAATGATTGTAAACATAGTATCTTCAGAATCATAAACACCTTTATAACGGCATTCGTTATAACCAACTTGGTATTTTAAAGATTCAATAATAAATGATTGTGATTCTACAACTTTTCTATATTCAGTCCAACCTGGATATAATGCGAAAAATTCATCCATTAAATCTTTATCTGGAACAATTGGAGCAAATGATATAACATTTAATCCTTCAACAGTTTTAGATAATTCAAGTCTCTTTGCATATCCTTCTGTGCCAAATCCCATCCATTTTGCAAGTAAGTATGCTTCTTCTGGATGTGAAGTAGATGCAGAAATAGCATTAAAGTCCATTGAAGCCATTGTACGTTTTACTTTATTACCATTTTCATCTTCATATACTGGAATTCCAATAAAGTCTAATTTTCTATTCCATGTTCCATTTGCAATATTTGTTTGATATGTTCCAAGTTCATAAGAACCTGCCCATTTTGCTAAAATATTTCCATCATCCCAAACATTACCTTCACCAAAATATTCAGTTACTTGTTCAGGAGTTAAACTATCATAGCAATATGTCTTATCATTATAAATTGAAAGATAGAAATTCATTGCATCAGTAAATTCTTGACTATCTAAATTGAATTTTGTACCATCAAAAGTAAACCATTCTAAATTTGGATTAATTAGTGAAGCATAGTAATGAATAATATGTTCAATTCCCGAAAGACCTGCTACACCATTTTTTGTATGAGATGAACAATTTTTAATTTCATTTATAAATGATGTCCATGTTGTTGAACTTTTTGGAGCATCTCCATTTTGTAGATTAAATAATGTTTTATTTACTACATATCCATGATAATAAACAGCTATAGGTAAAGCCATAGTCATTCCTTCATATGTAGCAGCATTTTTAATATCTTCTGATAGTAATTGATATTCGCTATCATTCTTTACAAGGTCAGAAATATCTTTGCACCAGTGATTTGTAACATAAGATGGTAATGTATCAACTAAAAATACATCTGGTAGTCTATTAGTAGCTGCTCTTGTAGTTAAAAATTCATTCCAGTTTTGATCATCATCTGTTCCTGGCACCTTAGGTCTTTCAACAATATTAACTGTAATCCATGGATATTTCTTTTGGAATTCATCAATCATCAATCTATCAAGATTTGGTGTTTCAGAATCAGAAGCACCTAAATTCCATGCTGCATAAGAAATAGTTACTGGATCATGATTTTCTTGAGTTGAACTATTTGAAGTTGCAGGTGTTTGTGAATTAGTGTCACTTGATTTGTCACTATTATTACATCCTGTAAGTAAAGAGATCATACAAACTGCTGATAAAAATAACTTATTTGTGTTTTTCATATTTTTTCCTCCTAAAATGTTTCTCTACGTATTATTTTATATTTACAAATATATTCATCTTTTTTCTCATTATTTAATGCTTGAATAAGATTATTTACAATTGAAGATGTCCAGTAATTTCTATCAATCTCAATTGTCGTAAGAGCTGGTATATAAAATTTTGCTAAATCAATATTATCAAAGCCTATAATTTTAACTTTTTTTAAATCATAATTAACTTTTTTTAAATAGTCCATTGCGCCAAGAGCCATTTCATCATTAGCAAAGAATAAAACCTCTGGTAATTCTTGATGAGATTTTAAGTATTCTTTTATTGAATCATAACCTCCTGAGGTGGTAAAATTACCAAACAAAATAGCTTCAGGAATTAAGTTTGCATCATTTAAAGCTTTTTTAAAGCCGTTATAACGATGCCTATCATCATATGAATCAAGAGAGCCATGAATGTAAGCAAACCTTGTATATCCTTCTTTAATTGCAAGACTTATAATTTCATATACGGGTTTTATACCTCTAAGTGGTAAAGATATTATTTTTGAATTTTCCCAGTTTCTTGTTGTATCAATTATTGGAAAATTAAATTCTGATGCATCTTCTAAAATTTTAGCAGGTATTGTTGAATCAAAATTTATAATTCCATCGTAATTTTTTTCACTTAGAATACTGGAAGCACTTTTCCCATTACATACAAGCATTTCATAATTTTTGGCTTGTAATTTTTGATAGACATATTCAAGTATTTCTTGGTGAATTGGTCCACCAAAATTTGAAACAAAAATAATTATTCTATGTGTCTTTTTTATTCTTAAAAGCCTTGCTGAACCATTAGGAACATATTTTAATTTTTTAGCTATTTCTTTAACTTTATTGCGTGTATCTTCTTTAATTCTTGAATCATCATTTAAAGCATATGATGCCGTGGCCAAAGAAACATTTGCTGCTTTTGCCACTTCTTTTAATGTTGCCATTTAATTCCCCACTTTCTTAAATTTCAACTTTTCTATTCCCTTTTGAATTATTGGATGGTTTGTAAATAAGTTCCAAATCAATCCTGTTTGATAATTTTCTATCATTACCATTGATGAACCTTTATCTATTCCAAAATATAAATCATCAACCCAATTTTCATCAAGATTTAAAGAATCCTTTAAGCCATATTTACCAATGCTTCCTGGAATTTCAATTATTTTATTAAATGTATCAAAAACTATACTATCAATAAATGGTAAAGAAGCTATTACACTATATATTGCTATTGTTCCATCTACTAATATTGGATTATAGTTTATAGTATCATCATAATCATAAGGTGGTATTCCATATCCAACATATCCTTTTGGTCCATTACTTGCAGATACACCCCATAATTTTTCTTTAAAAGTTTTATATTTATCGTTATTTATACAATATAGATAATTATCTAAGCATGCATATTTAGAATTTAAAAACCAATTATAACCAGTATTATCTAAATATTTATTAAAATCAAAAAAGCAATGGGAGAATTGATAAGTAAATAATGAACCTGTTGGACATCTTACAAATTCACGATCAGCAACTATTTTTTTATCTTTTCTAAAATCATTAAATAGTTCTATAGCTTGATTTGAATTAATTCTTTCATCTGAAGCAATTATTATATACATTATTAATTGTTCAGCATACATATGCCATTGGAAGATAAAGCCATCTTCCTCTTTTTCATATTTCTTATGTGTTTGAAAACAATAATCATTATATGCCATTCGTACAACACTTTTATTATGATAAGATGTAATATAATAATTCCAATCTATTCTTGATAAAAACTTATTTAAATATTCATCTATTCTACTATCTTTAAAAAATGACGAGCAAACAATTATACCTGCTACTAACAAAATTGTATCTATAGTTGAAAATTCACAATTATTAATTCTATTTCCTTCATTATATGTTGCAAAGTGAACTAATAATCCTTTATGTTCTACGATATTATCATAAATGTTTTGAATAGATTTTATGGTTCTTTCTTTTGCTAAATCATAAGCAATATATTGTCTATTTACACCTATAACCAAAGATGTTAACATAAATCCACTTGCAGCAAGGGATGCCATATTATTATTTCCAGAATTATCAAGTGTTAATCCATATCCTTTACTACCATCTTGAAAATTACTATAATCCATAAAGAATTCAAATGAACGTTTTAGTTCTTCGTTAAGTGTAAATTTATCCATAAATACTCCTTTTATTTGTGAATCGTTTCAATTTTTTTTGATAATAGTAGGAGCCAAAAAGGCTCCTACATAATTTATTATTTACTTAGAAAAAGTTATTGATTCAATTGTTATTGTTGAAGGAATTGTTGTTGCTCCAGGATTTGCAAAGAATAAGAATAATATTGTATCTGGATTAGTAGAAAGTGTATTAGTTAAATCTAATGTAATTTGTACATGTTCTCCTAAATTAGTAATTGTAGCTTCAGCTGCTCCTCCACCTAAATCATTTTCTGATTTAAATAATAATGTATCAGCTTGAGCTCCAGTTACTGTTAATGTTGCTTTAGTGTAACCACTAGGTGCAGCTACTCTTAAAGCAAAACTACTCCATTCACCTTTTCCTTCTTTTGTTGTTACTGTATATGTCCCATTTTCATTATGAGTTATATCATATTTATTATCACCAAGATCAAACATCTTTCCTGCAGTCATATCAACATTTCCATCTTGATTTGCCATAGTACCTTTAATTTTAGCAAATCTTAAAGTGTTAATTTGTACTTCACTTGTTGAAGGTGCTACATTTGGATCGCCAAATAAAACAACTTTTGTAAGTTTAGAAGTATCAATTGTTGATAAGTCTAATGAGTCTTGCACCATTTGTCCTGTTCCTTCAATAGTAACTTCTTTAGCAACACTATCTGTACCTTCAACTTTTAGTAAAACTGAATGTCCTTCTGGAATAGTTAGTGCATAATCTAAAGCAGTGAAATCACCAAAGTTACCTTCAAGTGTTGCAACAGCACAACTCCATTCTTGTCCTGCTTCTTTTGTAAAGGCAATCTTATTAGTATTTACACTATAAACACCTTTGTCTAAACTTTCAAAGTTACTTGCTTGAACATTTACATATCTTCCATATCCTTCATATGTAACAGAATTAACTTCTTGAGCTGTATAATCATTAAATGACATCCAGTGAATTTTAAATGATCCTGTTCCTCCAGCAACTCCTGGTTCTGCAAATATTAAAACTTCTTTAATATTATTTCTATCTTCTACAGATAGTGATGATAAATCAATTGAATGAGTGTCATCATAAGCACCTGTTCCGATAATTCTTTCTTCAATACCAGCAACTTTAATCATAATTTCTTTATCTTTTTCAACTTCTACGCCAAATTTTAAAGTTGCAAAATTTCCAAGTAAACCAGATACTTGTGTTTTAACTGTTGACCATTCACCAACATTACTATATTTGATTTCAAATGGAGCTTCTGTTCCAACTACTTCATAGCAACCATCACCATTATCGTGCCAATAATTATTACAACCAAATTGATTATCTTTTCCATTATATTCATTTGTAGGGTAAACAATTTCTTGTTTGTTTTGGCCTTCCCATTCAGTTGTAAAATATACGCCACTTAAAACCATTGTTCCAGTTGCTTTTTCTGCTGTGCCTGGAGCGGCAAAGAATAATACTTTATTAATTAATCCTCTTTCATTTTCTGAATAAGTAGAAATATCTAATGTAAATATATCATCGCCACCTGTTAAAGTAAATAAAGCTTCTTTTGCAGCAATTTGTCCAGTTGAGTTTTCAACTTTAGCTAAGAATTTTTCACCTGCTGTTCCTTTTACTTTAAATGTGATATAAGTAAATTTTCCATGAGCGCTTCCTTGAATTTGAGAAACCATAAATTGATAACTGATTACACTATAATTTACTGTTGTAACACCATTTTCATAAGAAACATCATATGTATTAGCATCATTTTCAGTCCATGTTTGATTAACATCAAATGTAGCTGAAACGCCATCGTATTGGCTAACTGTTTTTGATTCATTAGTATATCCTGTAGTAATTACATAATCAGAATCTGCAAATTCAGTAATAAATTCAAGATTAGCAAATGTAAATTCTCCACTTCCAGAAGTTGCTCCTGGTAATCCAAACACATACACTTTTACACCATTACCAGCCATTGCAGCTTTTGCATTTTCATCTGCTAAGCTCCATGCATATGAACTTGCTGCTGATGTAAGTTTTAAATTAATTTCAGCTGCGCCATTATCGCTTTGGATTTTAATTAATACTTTTCCTTGACCTTTAATTGTAAATCTTAAGCCAATAGCTTTTGATAAATCAAGGCCTGTTGTTTCTGCTACTACAGATGCCCAAGATGAAGATTCAGTTTTTGTGTAAGTTACAGTTTTTTCTGCATCTCCTGTAATTGTATAAATTCCATCCCCTCCATCTTTTAAGTTTCCCATTAAATTTAATGATTGAACTTCTGATGGAGAACTATTTTGTGATGGTTGTAAAGAATCTGTAATAGATGGTTTTACTGATTCACTATCTGAAGGTTTATCCTTATTGCAACCAACAGCTATTGATAAGAATGCTAGTGCAGATAAAATTTTTAAACTTTTTTTCATATTATTATCTCCTTTTAAAATTAATTGAATCGTTTCAATTTTTATCTAAATGTAATTTAGCATTTTTTTTAGTAAAATGCAACCGCTTTCATAAAAAAAGTTAATTTTTTCCTTTTTTTATTATTCAACTTTAATAAAAATCATAGCCTATCGGCCATAAAACAAATGATGCTAACTTAAAATATTGCATACCAAAAGGCATACCTATTATTGTTATACAATATAAAATCCCTGTTATTAAATAACCAAGCGCCATTTCCCAGCCAAAGAAAATAAGCCAAAGAAGGTTAACTAATTGTTTAAAAAACGATGAATTGCCAATTTTTTTAACTTGTTTTCCAAAAGGCCATAAAACAAATGATGACATTTTAAACATTTGTAATCCTACAGGAATGCCTATTATTGTTATGCAACATAATATTCCTTCTAAAGCACAAATAATTGACCAAAATAATCCTCCAAAGATAACCCATATTATATTTCCAATTGTCTTCATATGCTTCTCCTAAAAAACAATATTTTGCTCTATACTATCAAAAACGTAATTATCATAGTTATTTAAAAAACTATAATTGTCTGCATTAAATCCATGTTTGGCTCCAACAATTTCTTTTCATATACAATTTGAATATTTTTCACTTGCTTTTCTTGAATATTCAATAGGGACTGTTGTATCACTTGTTCCATGGATAATTAATACTTTATTAGAATAATTTCCTATATTGTCATAAATATTATAATCTACTAAAGTATCAATATATTTTTTTCCAACAATACTATAAATAATATTCATATTTGTTTGTTCATTCACATATTTTCTTATTTCATCTGCTATATTAAAGGCTGGATATAACAAAATTAAATTCGAAATATTTTCGTTGTATTTATCTGCATATAAGGCATCTACTAGTCCACCTTGGCTTGTACCAAATAAAGAAATGTTATTGTATCCTTTTTCTTTTTTAAAAAAGTCAACTACCATTTTTAAATCTTCTATTTCACTAAAAATAGTCATTTCCTTTATATCTCCTTTACTTTTGCTATTTTTGCTTCCTCCGCAAAAATCAAAAGTAAAAGCATTTATGTTATTACTTGCAAAGTATTTTGCATATATTTTTAAAGAATCACCATTTAAAAAAGAACTATGTGAAAGAATAACAAGTGGACTTTCTAAAGAAGAAAAATAAAATGTTCCATATATTTTATTTTCAATCCATAAAGTACTTATTTCATAAGATGGTTGTATAGATAAGCTACTATTTATACTTGATATATTACTTTCATAACTTTCATTATTATCATTACTTTCTATATTTTCTATTTTCCCACAACTAAGCAATAAAAGACTAGTAATTAAAAAGCAAATAAACCGTTTCATTTTGTGCTTCCTCCTACAAAATCATTATAGCATTTTTAATGTATAGTGGTTATTTTTTTATTATTAATAACATACTTAATTGTATTATTTCATATATTATATTGGTGTTTAATATGAAAATTATAAAGTATGGTGGAAATGCCTTAAATGATAAAAATAATCGAAAACTTATTTATAAACAGCTTAAAAATGAAAAAGCAGTTTTAATTGTTTCTGCTTTTAAAAATGGTCCATACTCTACATCTACGCTTAAAAACCTTATAACAAACAATTACACAACTTTAATGAAACAACAATTAATCATTTTAGGT
>CAKPXW010000057.1 GCA_934202505.1 uncultured Bacilli bacterium
GCAATGGCAAGACTATGTTCATTCATAGCATCATAAAATAATGGATAATTATCAACTATGTGTGCCATTCCAATAATGGCATAATGCTTTTTATTTATACCTAAATGCTTGAAATTAAAAATATAATTTCTTGGGACAATAACAATTTTTTCCCCATAGGAAAATTCATAATCTAAATTTCTTCCAAAATAATTATCTTTAAATGAAGTGGCTGTACACATATTTATCTCCTTTATTATTTATTAACATATTTTAATATAATATACTACTTAAATTAATTATTTAAAAGAAATAAAAAAATTAAATAAATGTTGATTATTTTTTTTAAGATATTATATAATTTAATTGCTTAAGGGAGTAGATAGCTTAACAGTTTTTAGTTTCGTCAGCACGATTAATTTCCGGGACTAAATGAAATATATCAAGACTTAAGTTTGAGTAAATCTCATTCTTTTGTCTTTTTTTTATTTGGGAGGAAAATATGGATAAGAAGATAAACAATGAAACATTAAGTGTTAACGATTTAGAAAAAAATTATAAAACTAATTTAAATGATGGTTTAAGTAATGATGAGGCTAAAATTAGATTAGAAAATTATGGTAAAAATGAATTGAAGGAGAAAAAAAGAAAAAGTTTTTTTGCTATTTTTCTTTCAAAATTAAATGATCCATTAATTTATATTTTATTTTGTGCTTGTTTTTTTACAATTGGAATATCTATTTATGAAACAATCAAAACTTATAAAAATGGACTTCCGTTTGATTTTTTTCAAACTGGAGATTGGCCTGATGTAATAATTATTTTATTAGTTATTATCATTAATGGGGTTATTTCAACCATACAAGAAGTAAAAGCTGAGACATCATTAAAAGCTTTAAAAGCATTATCAAGCCCTGAATCTAATGTTATTAGACAAGGAAAAAATTTAAAAGTAAAATCAAATGAATTAGTTGTTGGGGATTTGATTTTACTTGAAGAAGGAGATACTGTTGGCGCAGATATAAGATTAATTGAATCTTATAATTTAAAAGCAAATGAATCTTCTCTAACAGGCGAATCTGTACCAGTTTTAAAAGATGCTACAATTACTTTTAATAATGAAGTTGCTTTAGGAGATAGAGTAAATATGGTATTTATGGCAACGACTATAACTTATGGTAGAGGAAAAGGCATTGTTGTAAATACTGCTATGAATACCGAAATTGGTAAAATTGCTTCAAGTATATCTAAAAATGAAAAGGAGGAAACTCCTTTACAAAAATCCTTAGCTAAATTATCAAAATTTTTAGGAATATTAACATTATCTATTGTCTTTTTAATGTTTATTATTAATATAATTTGGATTATAGCTAGTAAAAACAATTTATCAATTGAAACTTATATAGAAGCAATTTTAACTGCAATATCTCTTGCTGTAGCTGCAGTTCCAGAAGGCTTAAGCGCAGTTGTTACAATAGTCTTATCATTAGGTGTTCAAAAAATGGTAAAAGTAAACACTATTGTTAGAAAACTTCCATCTATTGAAGCATTAGGTTCAGTAAATGTTGTATGTTCTGATAAAACAGGAACGCTTACTCAAAATAAAATGACAATAAAAAAAGCTTATATTAATTTTGAAGATATAAATGAAAATGAATTTGAATCTTTAAATGAAAAATTGAATTTTTTAGCAAAGGGAATGTGCTTATGTTCGAATGCTTCTATTGAAAATGGACAATATGGTGATCCGACAGAAATTGCTTTACTTGAATTTGCAAATAAACTAGGATTAAAAAAAGAAAAATTAGAAATAGAATCTCCTAGAATTGATGAAATACCTTTTGATTCTATAAGAAAAATGATGTCTACAATGCATCTTCAAGATGGTGAAAAAATAACTTATACAAAAGGAGCACTAGAATCAATTTTACCTTTATGTAATAAAATATTAATTAATAATGAAATTAGAAATATTACTAATGAAGATAAAGAAAAAATTTTAAAAATTAATCAATATTATTCTTCTAAAGCTTTAAGAGTATTAACTTTAGCTTATTCTACAAATACTATCTTAAAGGAAAATAATTTAATATTTGTTGGACTATTAGCAATGATAGATCCTGCAAGAAAAGAAGCACTACCAGCTGTTAGAAAACTTAAAGAAGCAGGAATAAAAACGATTATGATTACAGGTGATCATAAAGATACAGCGTTTGCTATTGCTAAAGAATTAGAAATTTGTGCAGATATTAGTGAATGCTATTTAGGTAGTGATGTAGATAAAATGTCTTTTGAAGAATTAAAACAAGTATGTTTAACTGCTAAAGTATTTGCTCGAGTATCTCCAGAAAATAAAGTACAAATTGTGAATGCTTTTAAAGCAAATAATAATGTTGTGGCTATGACTGGTGATGGTGTAAATGATGCTCCTTCTTTAAAAGCAAGTAATGTTGGGATAGCTATGGGAATAAGCGGTACAGATGTAGCTAAATCAGCAGCTGATATTATCTTAACAGATGATAATTTTGCATCAATTGAAAAAGCAATAGAAGAAGGAAGAGGAATGTATGTTAATATTAAAAAGACGGTGATATTTTTATTATCAGCTAATATTACAGAAGTACTTGCTATGTTTATTTTAATAGCTTTAGGCTTTCCAAGTCCATTTATAGCAATTCATCTATTATGGATAAATTTGATAACTGATTCATTACCAGCAATTAGTCTAGGAATATTAAGTAAAGATAAGGATATAATGAAAAATCCTCCTAGAAAAAAGAATGAATCTTTATTTAGCAATGGTGGAATAGCAAATATTATTGTATATAGTATAATTTTAACTATCGGTGTCTTGATTGCTTATGTAACACCTGCATTTTTACAGGGTAAGTTTACTTATAATGAAATTAAAGAATTATATGCTAATAAGGATATTTATTTACACGCTCAAACAATGTCATTTACAGTTTTAGCATTATCTGAACTTATACATATGTTTAATATGGCAAGTTTTAATTATTATGTTAAAAATGTAATATTTAAAAAAGAAAATATCATGCTTTTTGTTTCCTTCTTTGTTGGATTGTTTTTACAATTAATAGTTATAGAAGTACCTGCATTTAGAAACTTCTTTTCTACTAAAAATTTAACAACCGTTGAATGGATTATAACATTTGTTCTTTCTATGCTTCCACTATTAATTCATGAATTAATAATTTTATTTAAAAAGAAAATTGTAAAGAAATAAATATAATATAAAAAAAGCCAAACAACTCAGTTCATAGTGATTGGCTTTTATCTTTTTATAAATTAATTTATTTCACTAACAGATTTTGATTTTCCATTTCTAAATGTTACGATTGCATTTTTATTTGCTATATATATAGCTATTCTTAAATCTTTTATTGCTTTAAATTCATTTTCAGTACCTTCAAATTTAACATTTTCTAAGTTTGAACAACCATTGAAAGCCATTGAAGATACTTCAGTTAATGCGTTTGATAAAGTAAGATTTTTTAAAGATTCTAAACTGCAAAATGCAGTATCGATTTTGATAATATTACTTGGAATTACAAGTTCAGTTATGTTCTTACAATCATCAAATGCTTGTACTGGAATTGTAGTTATTTTATCATTTAATACTAACTTTTGTAAATTTTCACAAAAATAAAAGGCGGCTGGAGCTATTGTCTCTACATTTTCAGGTAAAATTAACTCTTTTAACTTTGAACATCTAGAAAATGCTGCATTTCCAATTGATTTAAGACTAGATGGAAGTACTACTTCCTCTAAAGAATAACATTCTGCAAATGAAGAACTACTAATGATTTCTAGGTTAGAAGGAAGCGCAATTGAGGTTAATGATGAACATCCTTCAAAAGTACTATCTTTTATAGTAGTTACATTATTAGGTATATTGATATTTTCTAATTTAGTACAATAATAAAACGCCTTTTTCCCAATAGTTGTAACTCCATCTGGAATATTTAATGAAGTTAATGAAGAGCACTTATAGAACATTTCTTCTCCAATATAAGTTATATTACTAGGAAGAGTAATATTAGTCAAAGAAGAACATCCCTTGAATGTTTGACTAGAAAGTTGACTGACAGAATTTGGAATAGAAATAGATATTAAATTAGTGCATCCTTCAAAAGCATTTGGCTCAATTTCTGTAACTCCATCAGGAATAACAATGGAGGTTAGGCTAGAGCAGCCATTAAATAAATATCTATTAATCACTGTTATATTTTGTGGTAAATTAACTTCCTCTAAAGCAGTACAATTTTGAAATAAAGTAGGAGCTAATTCTTTCATAGATGAAGGAAAAACTACTTTTTTTAAATTGTTACAATTTTTAAATACATCACTATAAATTGATTCTACACCATCAGGAATAGTAATAGATTCTAAATTTTTATAAGTGGATTTAATTGATTCTATTCTTTTTCCTTCATTACTAAATACAAATCTATCATCATATCCACATTCACTGCAAATTCCATCTATTAAAGTATGAGTATGTTTAATTTCACTACTAGAATTTGTAGGAGCAGATGAAGCGCTTTCTGATGATGTCTCGTTTTGCGAAGTTGATGATGGAGTACTACCAAAACTACAGCCTACCAAATTAATTCCTGTATAAAGCAAAATACTTGATAATAATAAATTTAATCTTTTGTTCATTTCTTTAATCCCCTTTTTAAAAGATAAAAACAATATATTTATAAATATATTTTCTATTTACCTCGTTTCCATTATGTATTTTAATTACTCAAAAAATAACTGTCAATACTATTTTATTGAAAAAATTTTAAAAATAAGAAAATAAATATCAAACTAGTTGTTTTTTATATTTTGTTTATAGGATAATAAATAATATGAAACAGTAAAAGAAAGGATAATAAAATGAAAAGGAAATATTTTAGCATAGAAAAAGATGGTTTTCATGGAGTCTATTATCCATGCAAAAAATCAAGTAATAGAGGAATGATTTTGATGATTGGAGATTCAATCGATGATCGTTTAGCTATTTCTGGAGTAAAATATATGCAATTATTTGGCTTTAATTGCATAACGATGTCACCGGGTGAAAAAAACTATGGCTATCATAATTTCCCTTTAGAAAGATTCAAATTAGCAATTAATAAATTAAAAGCTTATGGTTGTAATAAAATTGCTATTGCAGGAGGATCAACTACTGGAATGCTCTCTTTAGTTGTTTCATCTTTTTATAATGATATATCACTTACTATTGCATTTTCTCCTTGTGATTTTGTAATGGAAGGATTTTATCAAGATAATTTAGATGGTGCGAAAGAAAGACCAGGGAATAATGAATCAACGCTAAGTTTAAATAGTATTCCTTTACCTTATCTTCCTTATGCATATCGTCATCCCTTATATTGGCAAATGATAAAAAAAGAGTCAAAAGAAAGTAAAAATATGATTGCTAGTCGTAAAATGTTTGAAAAATCAGAAATATTACACCCATTACAAGAAAGCGAAAAAATTAAAGTTGAAAATATTAAAGGAACAATTGTCTTTGTAGGTGCTAAAGATGATGCCTTATGGGATACAACAAAATATATAAATAGAATGCTTGAACGTTTAGAAAAATTTCATAGCAATGAAAAAGTATATTCTTTTATTTATGAACATGGAACTCATTTTTCTTTTCCAGAAAGGATGATAAAGAAAATGTTACCAATAGGAAGCTCGTTATTAGTTTCACTTGTCTTTAAAGCTGGAAGAGATTTTAAAAAAGAATGCAAAAAAACAAGAATTGATGTTGATGAAAAGTTAACTAATATTTTTAACAATTGGTAAAAAAAGACTAGATAAGTTCTAGTCCATTGATAATAAGTTTAAAAGTTGCTTGTAACTTGCTGGCTGCTTGTCTACATAAATTCATTCTAGTTAAGAAAATTTCAAAGTAGTCAATAACAGGAGTTATAGAAGTATCTAGAGTTAGTTTCAAAACTAACTCTCTATTTTTTTTATCAACTTCAAGCTTTGAATCAACAACAGCATAATTTACTCTATCATGAATATTATCAATGTGAGTTTCAGGGTTTCTAACCCTTGTTCTTCTAACATCAGATTTATCAGCTAAAATTAAACTTGCAGCAATAGCATTTACAGGATAAGCACTTGATTCATCATGATTACCTATAGCAGCAATAATAACACCAATATCTTTAGGATCCATTTCTAATCTAGTTAAGATATTAAAAGCCATTATTGCCCCAATATGAGCATGATTTATACGATTTATGCTATTTCCAATATCATGCATATAGGCAGCAATTTACCCTAAATTGATTTCTCTTGAAGAGTAACCAAATTTTGTAAGTATTTCTTTAACAGTTTTAGCACATTTCATAACATGTCCAAAGGAATGATCTGTATATCCCATTGAAGCTAGTAATTTATCAGCACTTGCAATATAGGCTTTAATTTCTTCGTTTTCTTTAATTTCTTCATAAGTAAATTCTTTTTTCATAGCATATCCCTCTTTTTTATTATAACTTATTTATTTTTAAATGAAATAATTATTTTAAAAACTTGATTTTTTTTAATGACTGGTGTATCATATTAAGTTGATAGGAAACTATCGAGGCTCTTTAATATTTATAAAAAGTAAAAAAGTGAAGTTTATTAGTGAATAAGTAATATATGGAATTTACAATAATTTTTATAAATTATAAAGGCATTTATTAAAATATTTAATCTAGGGAATACCTAGATTTTTTTATTTTAATAAGAATTATTAATTGTATAAAAAAAACATTTTTACTATAATAATTATTAAAGATAATTCTTTAAAAGGAGATTAACTATTATGGCTAAATGTAATGTCCCTATTAATTGCTTTTTTCAAGGATGTTATAACGATCAATTCGAAAAAGAAATAGCAAAATGTAAGGATAAATGTTTTGAATATAATAAATGAACCCTAACGATAGAAAAACACAAACTCAAATGTTACATAAAATTCTTGGTAAAATGGGTAAAGAAGTTTTAATTACCCCTCCTTTTTGGTGTGATTATGGATATCACATTGAAGTTGGAGATTATTTTTATTCAAATCATAATTTAATAATAACGGATGGAGCTATGGTAAAATTTGGACATAATGTTTTTATTGCACCAAATGTTTGCATTACAACTGCTGAGCATGCAATTGATCCTGAGATGAGAAAAAAAGGAATTGAAATTGCTAAACCTATAACTATAGGTAATAATGTTTGGATAGGTGCAGGAACTACAATTCTTGCAGGTACTATTATTGGAGATAATTCAGTTATTGGTGCAGGAAGTGTTGTGAAAGGGAAAATTCCTTCTAATGTTGTTGCAGTTGGAGTTCCTTGTAAATTAATTAGAAAAATAACAGAAAAAGATAAAAATACTTATCCATTACATGACTCATTAACAAAAAACAATTAAAAAATAGTATGAAAAATATAAAAAAAATTTTAAAAGAAGTAAAAAAATATATAGATGATAATTTAGAAATGGATATTTCAAATGCTTTGGCATGTTATGAAATGTATCCTTCTTTAAAAGTGTCTAGTAAATCATTAGATGATACCTTGAAACATTTAAATGATACTTTTTCTCAAACGATTTTTTATCATATAGATAATAAGAATTTGAATGAAGTTGATGTATATACCAATGCACATATAGACCGAAGATTATTTTCTAAAATTAGATCTAATAATAATTTTAAGCCAAGTAAAAAAACAGCTATTGCTTTATGCTTTGGACTTAAATTAAATCTTGATGAATCTTTAGATCTTTTAGAAAAAGCTGGCTATACTTTATCACATTCATCTAAAGCAGATTTAATAGTTGAATATTTTCTTATGAAAGAAGAATATGATTTAACAATATTAAATCAAGTTTTAGTAGAATATGATGAATCTCCTTTATATATTTAATTAAATGTCGCCTTTAAAGCGACCAAATGTTATTTCATCTTTATTAAAATATCCTTACAAAAAAGGAGGTTTCAATATGAAACATGAAATAACAGAATTAGTATTTATTTTAGATGCAAGTGGGTCAATGTCAGGGCTTGAAAAAGATACAATAGGAGGATTTAATTCATTAATTAATAAAAATAAAAAAGAAAATGAAAAAACAATTGTTTCTACAGTATTTTTTAATGATAAGATCCACATAATTCATGATAGGATTGATATCAATTTAATAGAAAAACTTACAGAAAGAGACTATATTCCTGCAGGATGCACAGCAATGTTAGATGCTATAGGATCTTCAATTATGCGTATTAAACAAATGCATAATAATTTAAATGAAGATGTAAAACCAACAAAAATCTTATTTATAATAACAACAGATGGCCTTGAAAATGCAAGTAGAGAATATAGTTATGAAAAAATTAAAAATTTGATAGAAACTCAAAAAGAATTAGGATGGGAATTTTTATTTTTAGGTGCTAATATTGATGCTATTAGTGAAGCAAATAAATTTGGGATTGAAAAAGATAAAACTGCCAATTATAGATGTACAGATAAAGGAATAGACATTAATTTTAAAGCTCTTGATGTAGCTATATGTCAATTTAAAGAAAAAGGTAAAATAAAAAAATCTTGGAAAGAAAGTATTGATGAAAATTATTTAATAGATAAATAGAAAAAAATATACATTTATGTATTTATTTTTCAAAACTATGATATAATAGTAATGCATATAATTTATATGCTAATAGAAAGGAAAAATAATCATAATGTATATTTTTATTTATTAAAATGATTATAGGGGGAAAATATGAATTATTTTTTAAATAAATTAGTAATTAATGGTGCCAAAAATATTGATAAGCCAATTGAATTATTATTTAGTAATATAACAATTTCTTCAAATATTGACTATTCAAATTCAAATGTTAAAGCTATATATGGCCCTAATGGTTCTGGAAAATCTGGAATTGTCGCAGCAATGTATATATATAAAAGATTAATATTAGATAATGATGGAATAAATGATAAATATTTTTCGAGGTTTATTTATGAAACTATTAATAAAAAAACTAATGTTTTGTCAATTGATATTGTTTTCTCATTAAATGATTCATTTAATAAAAAATGTCATTGTTTTCGTCATGAAATAGATATTAGTGCTATTAATGATAATATTGCAATTACTAAAGAAAAAATTTCTATTTTAAAAGGGAAAACAATTAAAGATGAAAATTTTAAACAAATTATTTTAGTTGAAAATGGGAATTTAGTAAAAATAAAAGAAAATACAGAATTTAATATAATGAATAATGCACTATATTTAAATAGTTTAAATTTATTAGATAAACATTCCATTACAATTTCAATATTAAAAACAGTTAGAATGGGAAAAGGCTTTAACTATGACGACCATGAAGTTTTAGATGTATTATGTTATATTATAAATTTTGCCTACACTCTAGTGATTCAATTGAATAAGGAAGATGCTCATACAGAATATATATCAAAAAAATTAAGTGAAAGTAATTTAAATAATGAAGAAAAGATAAATGAAACACTTGAAAATATAAGAAACAATATTCCAGTTTTTAATTTATCAACGCAATATACAGATATTGTAATGGAAAAAGATTATTCAAAATATGAAAAATACATAAATAAATTAACAGATTTTATTAAATTGTTTAAACCATCATTAGATGAAATAATGATTGATAAAAAAATATATGAAGATAAATTTTATTGTAAAAAAATATTTAGATATAATGATATAAAAATTGATATTGAATTTGAAAGTACAGGTATTAGAAAACTAGTTATGCTATATACAACATTGAGACTATGTGCAAATGGATGCATAACTTTTATTGATGAAATGGATGCTAATCTACATGATGTATATTTTGCTAAAATAATTGAATTTTTTAAAAATGATGGAAAAGGTCAATTATGTTTTACAACACATAATCTTGAGCCTATTGATATTTTAAAATCAAATAGTCATTCATTAGATTTTATTTCTAATGATTCAAGAATCTATTCATGGACAAAAAATGGAAATAAATCGCCATTAAATAAATATGTAAATGGTTTAATTCCTTATTCACCATTTAATATAGAGTCATTTGATTTTGATGTATTACTTAATGAGGACTAATAATGAAGCAAATAATATTTGTTGTTGAAACCAATAATTCTAATAAATCAGATGATCGTTATATAAAAAGATTATATAGTGAAAGATATGAAAGTAATAGCAATGAAGTAAAGTATCAATTTTGTCATATGGATGGCAAAGGAAAATATAACAACAAATCGACTCTATCGCAAATTAATAAATTATTAAAAGAAAATAAAAAAGGAGAAAATATAGTAATTTATTGCTTCGATACAGATAAAATTGATAGTAGCCAAGAGGCAAATAAAGTATTTAATGAAGAAAAATCATATTGCGATAATAAAGGCTATGAATTAGTATGGTTTTACTATGATATTGAATATACTTTGCTTGGAAAATGCATCGAATCTAATATGAAAAAACAAGAATCAATTAAATTTTTAGGAAATAAAAAAATAACTATTGATATACAAAAATTATCAAAGGAAAAAATTCAAAAAGGTTGTAGCAATATAT
>CAKPXW010000058.1 GCA_934202505.1 uncultured Bacilli bacterium
CATCTTTAATTAGTTTTATAAATTTTTCATATCCTTGTTTATTCATATGTACCATATCCGAAATAAAATATGAACTTAAATTATCAATTGTTTGTGTTTCATTTTTATAAAAATTTTTAGCATTATCTAATAATTTTATCTTGTTATTATTGCAATATTCTTTTAGTAATTTATTATATTCAATTTCGATATTTAAGAAATTGGAAAATGCTGGTGATGGCTCTACACTCATCAAATAAATAGTTGCATTAGGTAATTCATTTTTTAAAAGAGTTACTAATTGAGAAGCATATTGTATTACTTCTTCAGGCATTAATCCCATATGTAAATCATTAAAACCTAAATGTAAGAAAACCTTATCAGGATTATAAGGGATAATTAAATACTTAGCATAATTTAGCCATTGATAGTAAGTTGTTGCTCCTATTCCAGTATCAATTGTATTATATACTGCTGGAAATTCTTTTTCAAAGTTAACAATATTAAAATTTGCATGCATCATATCAGTATATGAATCACCGCAAATAACAGCATTCCTTTTACTTTTACTATAATAATATCTATCAACATAATTTTTCATATAAGGATAATTGAATAAATAAGGCTCTTCATTTGTATTTTCAAATTCTTTTAAAAGCTCAATATTTCCATTATAAGCTCCTATCATAGAAAGACCATACCATTTTCCTTTTTGATAAAATTTTGGTTTATAGGTATTGGAATCAACATAATACATAATACCATTACCATACATCCAACCACTTTTTAAATAATCGAATTCTCCCACATATTTATAAAGTCTAGTATCATAAGAAGCACCAGAGGAAATTCCTAAAAAGTGACAAGTAGAAAAATCCATTTCTCCAAATCCTTTTCGATAATATCCACCATTAATAAAAAGCATATCACCAGTATAAGTTGAATTATCTTTATACTTTATTGACCCTTTTCCCAATTGATTATCATAGAAAGAATTTTCTGTTTGCATTTTTCCATTAAAGTAATGCATACCAATTGCATTTGTATAATAACTTTTAAAATATATAGTTCCAATTTTATCAATGTTGCTACCATTTTCAAACTTGCCAATATAAGTTCCTAAATTTGCTATTTCTAATTTACCATTTTCATCATTAAACTTATTATTTTTAAATTTCCCTGTATAGATGGCATGATCGCTTTTTCTTGTATATACTCCTTCAACAAGATTTAAATCATATGTAGAAGATAATGAAACATATCCTATGAATTGATCATTATTTTTTAAATATTTGACAAATACTTTTTTGCTTGTATCTAACTCGTTGTCTTTAAAAGTCCCAGTTAATTCATAATTATTTATATAGGTAAGAGTACCTGTACCTGTAAATTTATTACTTACTTTTTCACCATTATATGTAACATTAGAATTAATTATCTCATTACTTACAATAATAGGATCAACGTAATCATTACTTGCATTACTACATGAAGTTAAAAGTAATAATGCAATACAATATAAATTAAATTTATTTCTTTTCATATTAAATTTCCTCTTGTGCAAGATAATCCATTATTATCTTAGACCACTTAGTATAACCTTTATCGTTTAAATGCAATCCATCATTTAAAAAATAAGAACTTAAATCATCAACTGGAGTCCAAGTATCAATGTTTGTCATTGTAACACTTCTAACATCAATTAACTTTACATTTTCATAATCATTACTTACTTTTTCAAGAATTCTATTGACTTGTTCACGTTGAATATATGTACTTTGAGTTGAAACAGTAAGTAGTTGAGTTACAAGATAAATTTTAACATTTGGATTATCTAAAAGACATTTATCAATAAATGTTTTCACGCTTTGTTCAATCATATCTAATTTAGCAAAATTAGCAATGTCATTTCCACCTATATGCATAACAATATTATTTGGTGTATATGGTTTTATTAAAGTGTCATAATAATTTATCCAATCAGCAGATGTAGATCCCCCACACCCAACATTTATAGCATTTAAATCTCCAAAATATTTGCTAAAAGGTGTATCAGTATTGGTATTCATAAAAGTCATATATGAACTACCTGCAAAAACATATTCATAATGTTTATATTCGTAATTTTTATTAGATAAATAATAATCATAATTTTCTCTAAATCTTAAATAAGGAACTTCCATTTCCTTAGTGTAACCATCAATTAAAGTATAATCATCTTTTTGATATTCACCAAGTAAATGACAAGCAGAGAAGTATCCTTTTGCATAGCTTACAGGATTACCATTTTTATCTTTATAATACATGATACCATTACCATAAATCCATCCATTAACTGTATAATCAAATTCGCCAACATATTTATAAAGACTGTTTTCATTGCTAGTTCCCCAAATTCCAGCATTCATATTAGCTTCTGTAAAATCCATTTCTCCATAGCCTTTTCTAAGAAAAGAGGTTCCATCATAAAGTAAATCGCCAGTATATACTGACTTATCAGCATATTTTACAACTCCATATCCAATTTGATTGACCACGAATGTTGATAAGGATTTCATTACGCCTGTAAAATTAAAAATTCCTTCACCTTTTTCTTTATTTCCATCATAGTAAATAGTTCCAATTTGACCAATATTACTACCACCTACAAAAGAACCTATATAATATGAATTAGATGATAATTTCATTTTTCCATTTTCATCATTAAACTTGTTATCTTTAAATTTACCAGTATATATATTAACTCCAACCCCATAATCATAAGTTCCTTCAATATAAGAAACGTTATAATCTTCATCTATTGATATTTTGCCGATAAATTTATCTTTACTTGCCATAATTTTATAAGTTGAATCTTCATTATTATCAATTTTTCCATCTTTAAATGTTGTTGATAATGTATTATTATTTCTATATTTAAAAGTTCCTTTACCTTCAGGTTTTCCATTTTTTAATGTTCCAGTATATGAAACATTATAATTTAATTGATAATTTTTTACAGTTTTTTCACTTATATGATGAGAATTATTGTTATTACAAGATGTAAGTAACAATAAAGTTAAAAGTACATTAATTCTTTTCATCTTAATCCTTTCTAACGGAGTTTTACTTGTAAGATTGTAATTGAATATGGTTCTACATAGCAGGCATTACTTGATGTATCATTTTCAATTAATTCTAAGTTTTCATTACCCGTTTTATTTGTGTTTTCAAAAGAATCTGAAGTCACATAACTTCGGCTTATATATTCACTAATACTATTATTGGTAATTTTTAATCTTTTTGTAGAAGTATTAATAATCGAAATGCTCATTTCCTTTTGATTACTAGCAATACTACCTGAAACTTCAATATAAGAATCAAAAGATTTAGTATTACAATTAATATTTAAATAATAATCTTCCATATATTTACTATAAAGCATAGTTGCATATCCACTACCCTCTAAGAAGGCATTATAATCATCGGTATAAATTTGTCCTTGAACCGCATTTATTGTTGATGAGTAACAAGCAATATCAACAATATCAGCATTTTTCATAAATACATTTAAACATGATGCAACACCCATTCCATCTTTTAATCTAGATTGGGACTCGGCATTTTCATAAGCATATTCATCAATAGACATTTTTATATTTGTTGCATTTTGTAAATTCCTATGTAATTTAATGCGCATTTCCGCTTGATTTTTTAACGATTTAATATGTTCTTTGACATCATATTCATTTCTTGTTGCATAAAAATGTTCACTTAATAAATCGATATTAGAATTACACTGATTTACCATTGTTTGCGACCAAGAAGAATAATTATCACCAACAGCAATTATTTTTAAATTGTTGGATATTTTTTTGATTCCTTTTGCAATTTCATTATGCTTTTTTGTATAACTTGCAATATCCATATGACCTAATTGCCAAGTGCCATTCATTTCATTGCCAATAGAAATATATTCAACATTATATGGCTCTTTTTGTGGTCGCATAGAAGCATATGTTCCACTTGTACCATTTAAATATTCCACTTCATCAATAGCCATTTGTACAGAACCAAGTCCTGAATTTAAAACAACATTAGGAGTAGCATTTAAATAATTACACATATACATAAATTCATCTATTCCAAAGTCATTTGGTTCATAGATACTATAAAATCCATTGGCTTCTATTTTTGTTAAGTCAGACATTAAACGATCATTATCATCTTTAAAATCTTCAAGAAGACCTGCATAATTTAAATTTCTTTTGCTTACTCTTTTATCACGATCTAAAATACCATCATAAAAATCATAGCCAGAAACAAAATTTCCTCCAGGCCAACGATAAAATGGTGCGTTTAATTGCTTTAATAATTGAAGTGTATCATAACGCATACCATTGATATTATCACTTTTCATTAATGATAAAGAATCAATAGAAAATATTCCAGATAATGCTTCAAAAGTAATTGTATATTTTCCTTGAGTAGTAAGTTCTACATTATATTCATATTTTTTATAGTCATTAGAATTTATTGCTATTTCTTTTTCAATTAATTCATTACTACTTTTTAAAGAAATCTTTATTTTCCCATTACCCTTACCATAAAAGTAGCCATTATATTTATCTGCTTTTAATTTTAAACCTTTTTGACTAATAGCACCTTTATTTTGAAATCGTACAGCATAGGTACCACTATAAGTATTAACATTATCAGATTCAATATTTTCGCTATTAGTCACTTTCCATTGCGAAACATCTTCGCCAACTTTACTTACAAATTTTCTATCTAAAATTTCTTCAGCCCATAATCCATTATAGATACATTTTTCTATATGCTCGATAAATGTCCCATAAATATTTTTTGATATTTGATTTTTATTATAAGAAGAAGGAGTAAAAAAGATTTTTAATTCTTCATAATCAATATTTTCATTAGTAGATGTTTGAGAAGTTGTATTATTACTTGAATTATTAATATTGCTACAAGAACTAATTCCCATACAAATAGCAAAACACATATTTAATTTAAGTATAGTATTCATTTTTACTCCACCTTTCTTTATTATTTAAAATGCTTTAGTAAGATTTAAAACGCCTTCTACGCGGTATTCTTCTAATAAATCATCTTCAGTAAATGATTCATCTTTAGTTAAAGTTCCTTCTTTCCAGTCCCAGTTTCCAACAACATAACCATAAGGAGTGCCATCTTCATTTTTAATATACATGATACCTTTTCCATAGAACCAACCATGGTTTATAGTATCAAAACCACCAATGTATCTATCAAATTGTTTAGTTTGTAAAATTTCTGAAGTTGTATTTGTATAAGAAGCAAACCAACCACAGTTTTCAGCATTTGTCCAAACATTAGCACCATTTCCAACTCTTTGGAATTCTTTATTTGCAGTTACAAACACATCACCTTCATAGTATTGTCCACCAAAATTGATTTTACCAATTCCAGTTTCATTAGCTTTAGGATAGCAAAATCCTTCCATAATACCTTTCCAGTATTGAATACCAGTACCATTATTATAATAAGCTGGGAAAGTATAAGTGCCATATTGACCATCAGGAGAGCCATTTACAAACTTACCTCTATAAGAATTTCCCTCTTCAATATTACCAGTAGTAGACCAAGAGAAAACGCCATTGTCATCATTGAAGTTATCATTTACAAATTTACCTTCATAATACATGTTGTTTTCATAGGTAAGTCTTCCTTCACAACGAGTATTATCATTATTAATAGTACCTACGAATTTTGCACCATCATCATAGTTTATTTCTCCAGGTAAAGCTTTAGTAAGATTTAAAACACCTTCTACGCGGTATTCTTCTAATAAATCATCTTCAGTAAATGATTCATCTTTAGTTAAAGTTCCTTCTTTCCAGTCCCAGTTTCCAACAACATAACCATAAGGAGTGCCATCTTCATTTTTAATATACATGATACCTTTTCCATAGAACCAACCATGGTTTATAGTATCAAAACCACCAATGTATCTATCAAATTGTTTAGTTTGTAAAATTTCTGAAGTTGTATTTGTATAAGAAGCAAACCAACCACAGTTTTCAGCATTTGTCCAAACATTAGCACCATTTCCAACTCTTTGGAATTCTTTATTTGCAGTTACAAACACATCACCTTCATAGTATTGTCCACCAAAATTGATTTTACCAATTCCAGTTTCATTAGCTTTAGGATAGCAAAATCCTTCCATAATACCTTTCCAGTATTGAATACCAGTACCATTATTATAATAAGCTGGGAAAGTATAAGTGCCATATTGACCATCAGGAGAGCCATTTACAAACTTACCTCTATAAGAATTTCCCTCTTCAATATTACCAGTAGTAGACCAAGAGAAAACGCCATTGTCATCATTGAAGTTATCATTTACAAATTTACCTTCATAATACATGTTGTTTTCATAGGTAAGTCTTCCTTCTTTTCTTGTAAAGTCATCATTAAAATAACCAGAATATACAGTGTTATTAGCGTAAGTAAATGTTCCTTTTCCAACTGGTTTTCCTTGTTCAACTAAAATGTTCCATTTTCCGCCATTTTCATCTACTTTATCAACCCATCTTTCAATTGTATAATTAAATTCAGCTGGATCAGAATTAGTAAATGTTTCCTCATCACCACAGGCAATTACTTTAATAATATAATTTCCTTCATTGTTAAAAGCATCGATGGTTCCATTAGAAACAATTTCTTGATAATCCATTATTACTTGATCACCATTATAAATTGCTATTTTATAGCTTGTAGCATTTTCAACAACATCAAATGTAACAACTAATTTGTTAGTTTCATCGTTTGTTTTTAATACTAATAGATTGGTAGGAGTTGAAAGTTTTGTCTTTTCAATAACTGATATGCTATCACTTGGAGTAGTAGAATCAATTGTTGATGAAGAATCAATTGTTGATGAAGAATTAGTGTTTGATGAAGAATTTGATGTTTGACTTGTAGAGTCTATATTAGTAGTTGAATCTGTTGTTGAATTTGAATCATTAGAACTATTATGATTACTACAACCAACAACAACTAATGAACTTACTAATAATGTTTTTAATAAATTACTTTTTTTCATTTTTATTCCTTTCCTTTTTTAATTTATTTTTTTGCAAATTTAATTGCATTACAACCTTGTTAGTTATTAGTAATAATATTTTTTATGTCTGTAATTGGAAGTTTTAATTTTCTATTTGCATACACAAGGCCATTTGTTTCTTGTTCTACATCACTTATTTGGGTATAACAAAAGCCTGATAAATAATCTAGTTTATAAACTGAATCAAAAAGTTTTTTCATTCTTTCTTTTAATATATCAAGATTATTTGCTTTATCACCATAGCCCCAACCATCTTGGTTAATTATGGCAATACCACCTAATTCAGTTAAAATTACAGGTTGATTATTATAAGTGTTATTTTTAGCAAAAGCTGTTCCAAATCCATTAATAATATTTGAAGAAACAACATTATTTTTATTTTCATAATCTTTATATAATAAATTCGCATCTTGTTGATATTCATGAAGTGATAGGATATCTGTGTTTGATAAATTATACCAACCATCATTAGCAACAACTAATCTTGATGAATCGTATTCTTTTACTTTATTTGTTAGATTCGAGACATATTCTTGTACACTCTTATCGTCATTGATTTTTGGTATTCCCCAAGACTCATTAAAAATAACATAAGTAATTACTGATGGAGAATTATAGTTTTGATCAATAATTGCAAATAAATCACGATTAATTTCTTCTTTCATTTTAGATGAATATTCATAACACGATGGGAGTTCACTCCAAAGTAAAAAGCCAAATATATCAGAAAGATAATATAGAAAAGGATCTTCTACTTTTTGATGAATTCTGCAACCATTAAAGCCAAAATCTAACATTAAATTAAAATCTTTTAAGATATCTTCTTTTGTTAAGGTAAGTCCTTGATTTTCATAGTATCCTTGATTTAAAACAAATTTTAAAAATAATTTCTCGTCATTTAAATAAATAAAACTATTTTTTGTTTTAATACTTCTACATCCAAAGTAAGTTTCTACATAATCATCTTTTTTTCCTTTTAAAGTTAAAAATACATCATAAAGATTAGGAGAGTTAGTAGACCATAAATTTGGATTATCTATTTTAAAAGTACCATTATATAAAGTGTTTCCATTTAACGTAAACTTTTTAATAAATTGCTCTTTATACTTAATATTTACTTCAAGTAAGTCTTCGCTTGTAGTTTTAATTTCATAACAAGTATTTCCATAAGAATCAGCAGCAAACTTTGCATATTCAATTTGGTTAGTTCCGCATTTTTCAAGATAAACTTGTTGATATATTCCTGTTGTTTGTACATACCAACATTCATGGCTGTTTTTTATTTCTCTTTGTTTTCCACGTAATTGTTCTTTAGAAAATGAATCATGAACATCTACCACTAAAAGGTTAGAACCCATTTTTATATATTTTGAAATGTTGAAGAAAAATGATGTAAATCCTCCTTTATGATTACCAACATATTGATTATTAATAAAAACATCACATTCATAATCAACTGCTTTAAAGTGAAGAAGATAATTTGTAATTTCGTCAATCTCAAAACTTATTTCATAACAAACATGTTTATACATTGTCTGAATATCAACACCACTTTTTTTAGTCTCATATGAAAATGGTAATAAAATTTTACATTGCTTTTCTATTGTATCATTTTCATTGTTAAACATTTTAAAATCACATAATTTATCTAGTATTGTGTAATCTTTTCTTCTAAATCTTGGATTAGGGTAATTGTAATATTTAATATCTTCTTTTTTTATCATCCTTTGATTCCCCCATTCATTCCCTCAACAAAATATTTTTGACCAAAAATAAAGATAACGATAATTGGTATTGCAGAAATAAAGGCACTAGCCATTAATATTCCTTTCATTGATGTGTCACTCATAATTGTTAAATAAAGTCCTGAAGCAATAGTCCTTGTGGCATCTCCTTCAGTAACACTAAGAGGCCATAAAAAATCATTCCATGCTCCTTGAAATGTAAATAAAACTAATGATATAACAATAGGTTTGCACATTGGCATAATTACTTTACTATATATTTGAAAATTATTAGCTCCATCAATTCTTGCAGCTTCATCAAAATCTCGAGGAATATCCATCATAAATTGTCTTAATAAAAATACACCGCCAACTCCAGATAATCCAGGTAAAATCATTGCAAGTAAGGTATTATATAATCCAAGTTTTGTAATAATTATAAAGTTTGGAACAATGTTTATTATTCCAGGAATTATCATAGAAAATAAACAAAGATTAAATAAAAATTTTTGACCTTTAAATTTTAATCTTGTAAATGCAAAAGCCGCAAGTGAGGCAAATAGTATATAAAGAACTGTTTGACTTATTGAAACAATAAAAGAATTTTTAAGCCAGGTAAAAATATATGGTGATCTAGTAGTTACTTTTAAAAAGTTTTCCAAAGTTAATCCTTTAAAAAAACTAGAAGCATTATCAAACATATGGGCAATATTTATTTCTTTTTGAAAAGCAAGTGCTAAGCCAAATAAGGTAGGTGTTAAAGATAAAATTGTACATATTGCTACTAAAACATAAATAACAACGTTAAACTTATTTTTCATTTTTTTTACCTCCACTATTTAAGGCAAATTTTAAAGAAATTAAAGAAAATATTCCCATTATTGCAGCTAAAATTAATGCCATCGTACTTGCTCTTCCATATTTATTAGCACCAAAAGCAGTGCTATATATATTTTGAATTACTACTTCTGTTGATTCACTTCCTGGAGTTAAAACCATTGGTTGCCCCATGACATTAAAACAAGAAAGAATAGTCATTACGATAACATAAGAGAAAGTATTTGTAAGTGAAGGCAAAGTTATATAAATTACTTCTTTAAAAGCTCCACATCCATCAATTTCAGCAGCTTCATACAATTCTTTAGAAATATTTTGTAGTCCAGCAGTAAATAGAATCATATTTCCACCAATTCCCCACCAGGTTGAAAGTAGAAAAATCGATATCCATTGATATGGTTGAGATGTTAACCAGGGTATTTCTTTTTTAAACATTAAATTAAATATTCCAGTATTTGAATCTAAAAAGATAATAAATATTATACCAACAGTTGTAATTGATAAAAT
>CAKPXW010000059.1 GCA_934202505.1 uncultured Bacilli bacterium
AAAAATGTCTGCAAGTGCAAGTAATGGAAGCGTAAATGCTACTAAATATGTTCTTGTAAAACCAGATGGTAGTGAAGTTGAAATAAATTCCACTTCAGAAATCACTTTAATTGAAGAAGGAAGATATGAACTTAAAGCCATTATTGATAATGGAAAATATTACAATACAATTTGTAAAGAATTTGTTGTTGCTGATCCAGATAATGGTATTACTTATTTAGCAAAAGTAAAATCAGATATCGTAACAAGAGGATATGGTACAGATAAAGTTCCAAGTACTTATCTTACTGAATTTGAAGGCGTTAAAAACGTTATAAAAGCTTCAACAATTGTTTCTGATGGAGCTTCAACAAATGCTTATAAGTGGCCAGGATTTAATCTAAAATCAAGATTATCTTTAGAAGAAATTGCTACATTAAAAGCAAAAGGATATACTAAATTTGTTCTTCCAATTTATGTCACAGGAAATAAAGAACAAGATGTAGTATTAAATGATAAAACAGAAATTGTTGCAAGAATTACACCAAACAAGTGGAATTATATTGAAATAAGTATCGACAAGTTAACTGCAACATCAATGGATTATTTTGCTTATATTTATAATTTAGGCAAAGGAAATCCAACAGAAGCAGAAAAAGATATCGTTTACTATATAAGTGATATCTATCTAAAGCAAGAAGACATGCTTAAAGTATTTGATAACAATGAAACATCACTATCAAATTTCATTGTTAAAGAAGGGTCTAATGTAATGACAGGAGCAACTTTAGATAATGAAGTAGTATATGGTAAAGAAACAGCAAGTGTAAAATATGTCATTACTAATTCTGATACTTATGCAGCTGCTTTCTATTTTAATCAAGACTTTGCTTTTGAAGGGTATGAAAAAGCATATGTAAATATGAGAGTATCTAATTCAAGCAATAATAAACTTGCATTCACTTTATATAATGGCGATAGTAGAATTATTGATTTAAGACATGTTTATCTAACACAAGATGAATGGTATAGAGTAGAAGTACCTACAGCATTATTTAGTAACTTAAATACTTTGAACATAAGAGTTGTTTGTAATCTGTGGGGATCAGCTATTCCAACAGGAACAACATTTAATTTTTCTAATGTTTATGTTGAAAAATCTGATAGTTTAGTTATCTCTACAATTGCTTATGGAAAAGATATTGTTAGAGCTTCATATGTTGAAGAATTTAATGGGGAAAATCATGTTTTCAAAGCAAGCACAGACACAAAATTGCTTGCAAGCTCAAATTCTTGGAAATACCCTGGATTTAAAGTATTTATGCCATATAGTCTTGAAAAATTACAAGAATTAAAAGAACAAGGATATACAGCATTAAATGTAAGATTATATGTAGAGGATTCAAGTCAATCAACACAAGATGTTCTATGGGGACTTTCTCCAAATGATAAAATTGCTACAATCGAAACAAATAAATGGCAAGATGTAGCTTTATCTATTGATACATTAATAGCAAACTATAGTTCTTATTTTACAAATTATCAAACTAATAATAGTCAATATTTATTCTACATTAATAATTTTAAATATAGTAGTTCTGCTGCGCATATTAACATTTATACAAGCACAGTAACATTTGTTAAATAGAAAGTTTTTAGAAAGGAAATTTGTGGATGAAGCAATTTCTTCATCCACAAATTATTTTAGAAGATGGCAAAAAATTGGTTAGACAAGCGCTATATTGCGCATCGTGGGTTACACACAGATACAATTACAGAAAACACATTGGATGCATTTAAAAATGCAATTGAACATGGATATAATATCGAATTAGATGTACAACCAACAATTGATAATGTTGTAATGGTTTATCATGATACTAATTTAGGAAGACTTACGAATTGTAATGAATTTTTAGAAAATCTTACTTATGATTATATTAATAAAACAGTTCGATATAAAGCAACACAAGCTAAACTTCCACTATTTAAGGATGTTTTACAACTATGTGAAGGTAAAACAGGCTTAATGATTGAAATAAAAAAGCAAACATATTATACTCCTGAAATTAGAGTAGAACCCCTTGTATATGAAATGTTAAAAGATTATAAAGGTGAATTTGTTGTAAAGTCATTTAATCCATTTTCTGTAAAATGGTTTATTGACCATGCACCTAATTTTAAAATTGGCTTATTATGTGAATATGGTAGTTTAGACGAATACGATTTGTATGATAAAGAAAGTAAGCCATTAGTTGAACAATTATTATTCAAGGGTGAAAGAAAAGTAGACTTTTTTGATTATTGTGTAGGTAAAATTGGTAGTCCAATGTGGAATATGGTTCATGGAAAAATGCCATGTTACACTTGGGTTGTAAGATCACAAGAAACACAAGATATGCTTAAAGATAAAGGTGTAGATAATATAATTTTTGAAAATTATATTCCAAAAGAGGAAGAAAAATAATATGGTAACATTCTCTGTGATAGGGATGGGAGCACGTGGAAGAAAATATACTAACCTTTTATTAGAAAAAGGTGCAAAATTAGTTTCTGTTTGTGATAATGACCCATCAATAATTAAATATAGCATTGATACCTATAAACTAGATAAAAAAAACACTTTTTTAAATAGTGATGATTTTTTTAAGCAAGGGAAAATGTCGGATTTATTAATAGTTTCAACACCAGATGCAATACATATATCTAATTCTTTACAAGGGTTAGATGTAGGATATGATTTGCTTCTTGAAAAGCCAATTGCAACTTCTTTAAAAGATTGTAATGACATTTACCAAAAAGCAAAAGAATTAAATAGGTTAGTTGTAATTTGTCATGTTCTAAGATATTCACCATTTTATGATACAATAAAAAAAGAAATTGATTCAAAAAAATATGGTGAAATTATTGATATTCAACAAAATGAAAATGTAGGATATTGGCATCAAGCTCATAGTTTTGTAAGAGGTAATTGGCGAAATGAAAAAGAAAGCACATTTATGATTTTAGCTAAATGTTGCCATGACTTAGATATGATTGCTTATCTTTCAGGTAAAAAATGTGAATATGTAAGTTCTATGGGTAGTCTTTCTTATTTTACTTCTAAAAATGCTCCAGAAGGAAGTGCAAAATATTGTGTGGATTGTAAATTAAAAGATTGCCCATATAATGCTATAGATTGGTATTGTAAGAATCCTTTATGGGTAAAACTCCCAACACTTCCAGATAAAAACCCAAAAGAATTTATTACCGCATGGGCAAGTAATAAGGATAACCCATATAGTCGTTGCGTCTTTGCATGTGATAATGATGTAGTTGATCATCAAGTTGTTAATATGCAATTTGAGGATAAGTCAACTGCTACTTTGACAATGACAGCTTTCTCCAATAAATTTTATCGTAGAACACATGTATATCTTACTAAAGGAGAAATTTATGGCGATATGATTGAAAAAAAATTATATTGTAATATTTGGGGAAAAGAAACAAAAATAATTGACTTGAACGATGCATTTAATGATTCACATGGTGGCGGTGATGCAGGGCTTATTGATGATTTATTTGATTTATTATCAGGAAAAGAAAGAACTAGTAGAACAAATATTGAAGCATCACTAACAAGTCATAAGATTGCTTTTGCAGCTGAAGAGTCAAGAAAGCAAAATGGAAAACTAATAAAATTATAATAGCGAGAAATGGGGAATTTTATGGAAAAAGGAAGAGTAACCATTCCAACAGATGTTAATGATATAGAACTTACAAAACAAATTGCTAAATTATGGAAAGCAGATGCTATTAGAAATTGTGATGGAACAAAACTTCCTAAAAATGCAAAAGATTTAATAGAAAAAGTATATAGTACTTATTTTGTAGTACGTGGTGATAATAAATGGGCAACCATGCACCAGGATGAATTGCAAAGTGTTTTGCTTATTAGTGATCCAGTAACAGCTTTTAGTGATGTTGTTGAGATTGAATTGTTAAAGGGATATTTTGATAAACAACTTATTGTTAATGAAGATGATTATAAAAAATTTTGGCAGGTTTTTGATAGAACATGCAATGAAGAAGTATTCAATTATGAATATAATAATGGAAAAGTAATAATTAAAAATGCTAAAAAATATCATGTTTATACAGTAAATTTCTTTGCAAAGAATATCTGGGATTCTACACAAATGTATAATTATATAACAAATAATTGGAATTGTGAAAAACATTTGGTTATGGAACCTAGATATTCTAAAACTTGGGAACATATAAAAGAAAATCTTAATAATTGGTGTGTAGAAAACATTGATGTTAATGTTGTAAGATTTACAACATTTCTTTATCATTTCTTCTTAGTGTTTAATGAAGATGAAAAAGAAAAAAACGTTGATTGGTTTGGATATGCAATGACTGCCAGTCCAAGTGCTTTTAGAAAATTTGAAGAAGAATATGGCTATCAAATAAAAACCGAAGATATAATTAATAAAGGAACATATTCTAATACATTTGTTAATCCTACAAAGGAATTTAAGGATTATCAAGAGTTTGTGCAAAAATATGTAACAAATTCAGTTAGAGAATTGGTTGATATAGTTCATAAAAATCATAAAGAGGCTATGATGTTTTTAGGCGATAGTTGGATTGGAACTGAACCATATGGAAAATATTTTAATAATATGAATTTAGATGCTATTGTTGGCTCAATTGGTGGAGGAGTTACAGTAAGAATGCTTACTGATATTCCAACAAAGGCATATAAAGAAGGAAGATTTTTACCTTACTTCTTCCCTGATACATTTTTTGATGGAAATGAAGAAAATGCTATTAAAGAGCTTAATATGAATTGGCTATCTGCAAGAAGGGCAATAATGCGAAAACCTCTTGATAGAATTGGATATGGTGGCTATTTATCTCTTGCTTGTAAATTTCCAAATTTTGTAAATCGTGTTGAAAAAATATGTGAAGAATTTAGAAGTATTTATGATGCAATAAATAATTCTAAACCTTATTCCAATCTAAAAGTCGCAATCTTAAATTCATGGGGAAAAATTAGATCATGGCAATGCTTTATGGTAGCACACGAATTGTGGTATCAACAAATATATTCATATCAAGGAATTTTAGAATCTTTGTCAGGACTTAGCGTAGATGTTGATTTTATTTCTTTTGATGATGTAAGAAATGATAGGTTGAAAGAATTTGATGTTTTAATCAACGCTGGGGATAGACAAACTGCTTTTAGTGGTGGAAATAATTGGAATGATATTGAGATAATTGAAAAAGTTAAAGATTTCGTATATTCAGGAAAAGGATTTATAGGAATAGGAGAACCAACAGCAATAGAAAATATAAAAACTTCTTTTGCTTTAGCTGATGTATTAGGCGTAGATATTGAAAAATCAACATCATTATTTGAAGATAAATATAATATTGAAAAACATAAGAATTTTATTCTAGAAGATGTTAATGATAATGTTGATTATGGCGAAGGAAAGAAAAATGTTTATGCTTTAAAAAATAGTAAAGTATTAGACATTGAATTTTCCAAACGATTTAAACGAAATGTTAATGTCGGCGAAGTAAAAATGGCTGTAAATAATTTTGGAAAAGGAAGAAGTGTATACATTGCAGGGCTTCCATATTCATTTGAAAATACAAGAATTTTACTTCGAGCTATGTATTGGGCAGCAAGTAAAGAACAAGATATGAAAAAATGTTTCTCGAGCAACTTATTTACAGAATGTTCGTATTATGAATCTAGTAAAAAATATGCTATTATAAATAATACAACAATCCCTCAAAAAACAATGTTTTATAATATAGAGGGAAAGGAAAGAAAAATTAATTTAAAGCCTTTAGAAATTGTTTTTATAAATGATTAGTGTATGAAAGAAATTGAATTTGTAAATTACTCTTGTTATTACTTATATAAAAAAGAATATATCAAAGTATTAGATGATATATCTTTTTTTGTTTCTAGTGGAGATTTTTTAGTTATTGTTGGCCCATCTGGTAGTGGGAAGACTACTTTAATTAAATCAATATTAGGACAAATTGGTTATATAGAAGGTGATTTGCTTATCCAAGGAAAGTCAATTGATACTTATAAAATGACCCCATATACTTTTGGATATGTTAGTCAGCAATATTCTTTATATCCACATCTTACGGTATTTGAAAATATCGCCTTTCCATTGCGTGCTATGCATACTAGTCAAGAAGAGGTAAATGAAAGAGTAATGGAAATAGCTATAAAATTTAAAATTTCTTTTTTACTTACTAGAAAACCAGCTCAATTATCTATTGGACAACAAGCATTAGTTTGCTTAGCCAAAGCAATAATTAAAAAGCCTAATATTGTATTATTAGATGAGCCTTTTTCTTCTGTAGACAATATAAAAAAAATTGAAATGAGGGAATTATTAAAAGATATCCATAATACATATCATACAACATTTTTATATGTTACCCATGAAATGGCAGATGCTTATGCATTGGCTGATAAAATAGTATTTTTAAATCAAGGAAAAATAGAAAAAATAACTACAGCAAAGGAACTATTAGAACAAGCAAAAAATGAAAGTGTATAATGTTGACAATCAAAATAAAATATTGAAAAAATCGATAATTATAGCAATAGTATTATTAATTTTTTCCATAATAGTTAATATATTATTAGTTGTTTTTAGAAATGATAATAATCATTATTATTTTTTAGTGTTAAATATTTTAATTGACATTATTTCTTTATGGATTATTACATATTTATTACTTAATGTAATAATGCCAACTATAAAAATAATAAAAATGAAAAATAATAATCATGGAAAAGTTAAAGGAATTGTAACTAATATAAGCAATAAAACAATTCACTATATGGGATATGATTGCTATGAGATAGAGCTTGATAATAAATTTCATTATTATCTTTTTGATAAAAAGCAATTAGAGTTAAAGCAAAATATTGAGTTTATTCATTATAATTATTTAATTTTGGAGGTTTACAATGAAAAAGATAATTTCTAAAATGTTTGATAATTGGTATATATATTTGCTTATTGTTGCTTTATCAATAACTATTTGGACGACCATATTTAAAAATTTAAAAGAACCTAATAAGAATGAGAAGGTAGAAATTACTTATTTTGGAGAATATTTGGATAACAAATTATTAAAAAATGATTTATTAGAAATGTTAGAAAAGGAAAATTATAACAATATAAAAAAAGTATCTATAACTTGCCACAATGTTAGTGAAAATAAATATTATTTTAAGAAATTATTAATGAGTAGAATCTATCAATCTGATTTAATTATGATAGATAACAATTTAATAGATAATAATTTTGCTTCTACTTATTTTGAACCATTAGATGTTAATATTTTAAACTCATATAGCCAAAATATAACTTATTATAAAGAAAATAATAAAGAATATGGTATATTATTAGATGTAAATGAAAATGGCACCTTTTCAAAATATTTAAAAAATTCCACTTATTTATTTGTTTGTTCAAATTCATATAATGTTGCAAAAATTTATGGCGTTGGAAATGAAAATGATGACATGGCATTAAAAGTTATCTCTTATTTGTTAAAAAAGGATTAAATATATGAAAAAGAAAGTAAATAGTCAAGATTATATAGAATCAATGCTTCCAAAGACAAGAAAAGAAGTTTTTTTTGATGTACTTAAGCTTCATTTTTTTGATTTACTAAAGATTGGCTTTATATCATTATTATTTATTTTTCCATTACTATTTTTTATAACATTTAAAGATCAGTATGTTATAAAACTTAATTATGAATTAGCAAATGCTAGTAATGAAAATGATATAATAAAACTTAAAGGTGAATTATTATATTTTAAAAATATTACTGCTTTTATTATTATGCTATGTCTTATAATTTATTCTATTTTCTTTGCAGGCTTTACAAGAGTCATAAGGCAATATTGTTGGGAAGAAAATGTTTATTTTAAAAGTGATTTTAAAAAAGGTATAAAGGATAATAAAAAGCAAATGATAATTTTATTTTTATTTATAGGAATTATTTATTCTTTGGAAAATTATTTATATAATTATTATGTATATACAAATAATGCTTTATATAATTATTTATTTATTGTAACAATTTGTTTTACTTTCTTTGTCATTATCCCTATTTTTTCATATTGTATTATATGCATCCCAATATATGATAATAAATTGCTAGATAATATGAAAATTAGTATGCTTTTATATGTAAAAAATCCATTTAAAACTTGGAAAATATTATTACCATCTGGTATATTATTCTTTTTAAATCTAATTCCAAATATTTATACGCATATTATTTTTCTTTTATTAAGTTTTTTATTTATTCCTTATTCTTTACTTGCATATAGTTTGCATTCTTATGATATACTTGACAAGGACTTAAATACTTACAAACATCAAGAAATAGTTAATAAAGGATTATATATAGGAAAGGATGATAAAAATGAAAATTAAATATTTAGGAACAGCAGCTTATGAAGGAGTTCCATCATTATTTTGTACATGTGATGTATGTAAAGAATCAATTAAATTAAAAGGTAGAAACCTAAGAAGCAGATCTCAGGCTTTAATAAATAATGATTTATTAATTGATTTTAATGCTGATACTGTTTGGCATTATATAAATTATAATTTTGATTGGACCAATATTCATGATTGTCTCATTACACATTCTCATTGTGATCATCTTTATGTGGATGATATGGAAATGATTAGAAATGGTTATGCAAAATGTGAAGGATATTATTTAAATTATTATGCTGGGAAGTCAGGGTATGATATGATAAATAATTTACTATCTAAGGATAGTATGCAAGGAAAAGGAAAAGTAACTTTACTTGAAGATGGTAAAATTTTTCAAATTAATGATTATAAAATTATGGCTATTAAAGCCAATCATGATCCAAAATCTTCTCCATTTATTTTTGCAATTGAACAAAATGGGAAAAAAATATTGTATGGAAACGATAGTGGATGGCTTTGTGAAAATTCGTGGAATCATTTGAAAAAATTTGGCCCTTTTGATCTAGTGTCTCTTGATTGCACAGCAGGATTACTTAAAAACTGGAGAGATAATCATTTAAGTTTTGATATTGATTTAGAAATTTTTTCTAAAATGTTAGAAGATAATATTATTAATAATAAAACAATTAAAGTGGTTAACCATTTTTCTCATAATGGGAAAGCTACTTATGATACATTAAGCAAGGTTGCCAAAGAATATGGCGTAGTAGTTTCTTATGATGGCCTTGAAATAGAAATATAAAATAAATAAAAGTACATATTTACAATTAACTCAAAGGTTAACTACAAATATGTACTTTTTTAATTATTAAATTACATATAAGAAAATACCAATCCATTGCAAAATGGCCCCAATTAGTACAAAGAAATGCCATACAAAGTGAGCGGGAGCCTTATCTTTAAACAAGGCAAATGGGATCATTCCTAAAGTATAAACAATTCCTCCAGACAAAATAAATATTAATAAGGACATATCATATTTTATCCAATAGGGAATAAATAATAATCCACTCCATCCTAAAAGAAAATATAAAGTGAAATGAAGCCAACGGATTCTGCCAGGACCAAAAACGCCAACAAATGTAATTCCTAAAATAATTAGTGCCCATTGGCAAATAAAAAATATAATTCCATAAGGAAGGCCCCACATTTTATCACTATTCATGTATAAAAGAAATAAAGGCGCAAAGGTACCACCAATTTGTAGATAAATTGATGAATAATCAAATCTTCTAAAAATTCTTTTAACCGTGCTACCACATCTAAAGCAATGGTACAAACAAGAAAAAAGCATTTGTAAGATAAAACAACTACCATAAATAATAGAAGCTAATAATTCAATTGAAGTTGATGATTTAAGAATCATTAAAACCAAAAAGAGTATTCCAATTAATGCACCAATACCATGAGTGGTAGCGTTTCCAATTTCTTCAAGAGTTTTTCTATATGGCGCTTCATTTTTTGCTCTATTCAATCTTCTTTTTTCAATTCGCTTTTGATATTTTTTGGCTTTAAGAGGGTTATTAATATTGATTCTTTCTAATTTATAATCTTCCTTTAATTCAATTAAATCTTTAGAAATTTTATTTTTTAAATATTGTTTTTCTTC
>CAKPXW010000060.1 GCA_934202505.1 uncultured Bacilli bacterium
CATTATATAGATTGTGAAAATGAACCTTTATTTACTTTTGGAGATGGGCTTTCTTATAATAGTTATGAGTATAAAAATATTACTTTAAGCAAAACTATTTTAAATGGGAAAAAGGACAAAATTGAAATATCTTTCCAAATTACTAATAAAGGAACTTATGCAAGTGAAGAAGTTGCTTTTATGTTTATCGAGGCCCTTTATAGAAAGGTAATTTCTCCTTTTAATGAATTAAAAAATTATCAAAGAATTGCCTTATTACCAAATGAAACAAAAACTATTAAATTTACTTTAACTTATAAAGATTTATTATATGTTAATAAAGATTTAAAAAAGACTGTTGAAAAGGGAGAATATCTAATAAAAATAGGCCCTTCATTACATAATTTAAATGAATTTAAAATAACATATAAATAATAAAAATCCATCTGCGTGATGGATTTTTGTATGAATTTTATTTCATGATTTATCTAAATGTATTATAATATAGGGCATGGAGGAAAGAAAAAAAATATGTCAAAGAAATTATTATTACTTCTAATCCCATTATTTGTTGCATCTTGTGCTGAAACTAATGCCAGTGAAAGCTTACAAGGTAGTGACAATGTTTCTCAAGAAACATCAAGTGATGTTTCCACAAGCAATGATGATTCAAAAGACTCAAGTTCATCAAACATATCCAGTGAAGATAGTTCAAGTGAAATAAGTTCTATAGATTCATCGACTACAGATTCTTCATCTTCTAGTGAAGAAAGTTTAAAGGACAAGTATAATTGCATTGATATTGCAACAGCAATAGCTCTTGCAGGAACAAGTGGTGATTATACTACACCTGAAAAGTATTATGTCTACGGAGTCATTAAAACTGTAATGAATACAACATATGGCGAGATGACAATCAAAGATGATACAGGAGAAATCTATGTCTATGGAATTTATGATTTTTCTAAAATGGAAAATCAACCAATAAAAGGTGATGAAATTGTCCTTTATGGCAATATTCAAAATAAAAAAGGCAGTCCTGAAATTGGTAAATGTGACCTTGTAGAATTTAAACATGTAAAGCAAGATGTTTCTGATGAATATGAAACTAAAACAATTAAAGGAGCTAGAGATGCAATTGCTAATAGTAAAGTTAAGATTACTGGTGTAGTTGCTCAAAAAACATATGCTAACGATGCTAAAACTCCTACAGGAGTATATATTTCTGATAATACAAGTTCTATTTATGTATATAGTAGAGATGTTGCTGCTAATGTAAATATTGGTAATACAATTACAGTTGCTGGAGAAAAAACTTATTATATTTTAGATACAGAACAAGATAATGCTGATAAATATAATTATATCGGTAGTAATCAACTTCAAGATGCAACATTAATTGAAAATGATAATCAAGTTAAAGACTTTGATACATCTTGGATTGAAGAAAAAACAATAAAAGAAATGATGGAAACTCCATTTAATGAGGATGTTACAAATCAATATTTCAAGGTAAATGCATTAATAAAAAAATCTGTTCAAGCAGGATTTATTAATTATTATTTTGATGATTTTGATGGAATTACAGGAAGCTATGCATACACTTTAGCATCAGGAGCTGATTTTACATGGCTTGATAAATATGATGGAAAATTCTGTACATTATATTTAACTGCAATTAATGCAAAATCAACAGCAACAGGATGCTTATATCGTTTTATGCCAATTAAGGTAATAAGTGATAACTATCAATTTGATACAACAAAAATAGCTTCATTTGCTCTTGAATATTATTGCAAAGATCAATTTGCTGATGAATATAAAGTAGATCCAGCTCTTGAATGTCTAACATCTGTAAATAATGATATCATTCCATTTGAAAATGTTGCTATTTCTTATTCTTCAAATAATGATAATGTTGTTTATTTTGAATCTACAGCTGATGGAAAAGTAGTGTTACATACTAAAAATAATGGAACTGCAACTATTACAATTACAGCCACTTATGGAACACAAGTGGCTTCAATTACTAAAGATATTACTATGTCAACACAAGAAACAGTTGATTATATAACAGTAAAAGAAGCAATTGATCATGAACTTGATCAAGAAGTTATTGTAAAAGGCATTGTTGGCCCTGATATTGTAAATCAACAAGCAGGATTCCATTTAATTGATGAAACAGGTGTAATTCCAGTGCTTTTAAAAAATAATGATGAATTTGCTAAAATTAAAATGGGCAATGAAGTAATTATTAAAGGAACAAGATGTGTGTATATTAAAGATGGAACAACTGATAAAATGTTTGGCCAATCAGAAATTTATAATGCAGAAGTCGTTACAAATCTTTATGGAAATAATGAATATTCAACTGCTTCATTTGATAATAGTAAAACAATTGATGATTTAATTGCTTTTCCTGTTACTGAAGAACATACTACTCAAGTATATACTTTAAAGACTAAAATATTTAGAGATGCTACCGGTTATTATGTAAATTATTATATAGGTAGTGAAAAAACAAAAGGTAAAAACATTTCTCTTTATACAGGAAATGGAAAAACTCAATTAGATTCTTTCCTTTCAAATTATGATAATCAAGAAGTTGAAATGGAAGTTATTTTGTGTAATTACAATTCAAAGACAACTTATAAAGCTATAATTTTATCAATTACAGTGGATGGAGTAAAAATTTATAACCCAATTAATTTTAAATAATTATTAAATTTTAAGGAAAAGGTAAGAAATAAATTTATCTTTTCCTTTTATTTTAGTATAATTGAATTAAGGAGAAATCTTATAATGAAAAAAAATAAATTATTAATAATTTCAATACTTTTATTTTCCCTTGCCTCATGTAATAATTCAAATAATAATAGTGAAAATGCTGACAAGGAATCAACATTTGAAAATAGTGAAACTATTTCTCTTTCAAAAGAAAATCCAAACACTATTACTAAACTAATTAGTCCTTCTAGAAATGCAACTATTAGATTAGTTACAGATAGTATTTATGAATATATGACAAATGGAGTTTTTTTGGAATTAGAACAAGATTATCAAAGAGAGGTTACTCTATCTTGGAAAAGTGATAGTTTATCAGTTATTGAATTTGAACTTTCAATAGCTACGGATATCAACTTTACAAATGCTATAACTTATACTACAACAAAAACTACAATTCAAATAACAAACTTATTAGTAAATACTACTTATTTTTGGAAAGTAAATGATAGTTCTATAAGAATGTTTAAAACTGAAGATATGACCCCTAGATATATCAATGTTGATGGTATTAATAATGTTCGAGATCTTGGTGGTATTAAAGATGAAAATGATAATGCTATAGTTCAAGGATTAATATATAGAGGTAGTGAAATGAATAATAATTTTACTATTACTGAAGAAGGAAAGAAAACAATGCTTGAACATTTACAGATTAAAACAGATATTGATTTAAGATCAAAAAAAGAAACTAACAATATCACAACTAGTCCATTAGGAGAAAGTGTAAACTATGTAAATATTTCTTTCTTTGAAGGATATACAAAAGTTATTGCTGATAAACAAAAAGATAACTACAAACAAATTTTTAAGCTACTTGCCAAAAAAGAATCATATCCTATATATTTCCATTGCTATTTAGGAGCAGATAGAGCAGGAACATTAGCTGCAATTATTGAAGGTTTAATGGGAATAAGTGAAGAAAATAGAATCAAAGATTACGAATTATCAAACTTTGCTTCTAATGGTGGACGTACAGAATTAAAAGCTGATGGAGCATTTATATTTGTAGCTAAAAATATTTCTATGCTTTATCCAGAAGATACTTATCAAAAATCAGTAGAAAAATATTTAATGGATTTTGCAGGATTAACTCAAAATGAAGTTACAAGTATAAAAGATATTCTTTCTGGAAAAGAAAAAGTGTTTACTCCAACAATTTGTCAAATAATTTTTTCTTAACTTCAACATTTGACTTTGACTGGATTTTTAGGGAATAAAATAAATTTTGATCATAAGAATATAGATAAATTATCATTTATGTTTTATAGTGAAAAAAGTACAAGATTTGATTTGTTTGAAGTTGAAGAAATAGATATATATGGTTGCAAAAAAATTATTATAGAAACTGATGAAAACATATTATCAAAAACAAAAATACTGAATTTTGAAAAATGTGATCTTTCATTTATTAATAATGAATTATTATCTAAATTAATTAATTTAAAGGAAATACATATTGATAATTGCAAAAATTTAAAGTCATTAAATGGAATTCCAGAAACATTAAATAAAATAATAGCATGTGATACTAAAATTGAAGATTGTGATATTTCTGCATTTGAAAATATAAAGATTATTACAAATAAATTTATAATTTAATTATATTAATATTCAAACTAAATACCTCTAAACCTTTATTAGGTAAAGAGGTATTTTTAATTATTATAACTTTAGTAAGAAAATATTAATATATCTAATATATTAATTAGTTTCTTTTAATAATAAAATACTATATAATAACTAATATAAAAATGCGAGGTTAAATAATGGACGAAATAATTACTATAAAACATTTAAGCAAATCTTTTAAAGAAGTAAAAGCCATAGATGATTTATCGTTTCATGTAAAAAGAGGTGAATTTTTTGCCTTTCTTGGTATAAATGGAGCGGGAAAATCAACAACAATATCGATTATGTGTGGGAAATTAAAAAAAGATAGTGGAAATGTATTTATTGATGGAAAAGATGTTGAAAATGCCATCAAAGAAATACATGAAAAAATAGGAGTTGTTTATCAAAATAATGTTTTAGATAATCAATTAACGGTATATGAAAATTTAAAAAGTAGAGCAACTTTATATAATATAAAAAATGTAGAATTTAAAAATAGAATAGATAATTTAGCAACTATTTTAGATTTTAAAGATATTTTAAATAGGCCATATGGAAAATTATCAGGTGGTCAAAAAAGAAGAGTGGATATTGCAAGAGCATTAATCCATAATCCTTCAATTTTAATTCTTGATGAGCCAACAACAGGCCTTGATCCTCAAACTAGAAAACTTGTATGGAAAGTAATCAATGGTTTAAGAAAAGAAAAAAATCTTACTGTATTTTTAACTACTCATTATATGGAAGAAGTTAGTGATGCTGACTACATTATAATCTTAAATAAAGGAAAAATTGTATCTTCAGGTACTCCTCTTGAACTTAAAAATAAATATACAGGAGATTATCTTAGAATTTATAATATTACAAAAGAAGAAATTGAAAAGATAGGATATAAATATAAAGAAATACCTAGTGGATATCAAATAGAAGTTAAAGATACTAATGAAGTTGCTAAGATAATTATTAAATACTCCAATATAATTAAAGATTTTGAAGTAATAAAAGGCAAAATGGATGATGTGTTTTTAAATGCAACTGGAATTACTTTGGGGGAAAATTAATATGCAACTAAAAGGATTAATTATTAGAAATATTAAACTATTTTTTAAAGACAAAGGACTTGTCATTTCATCAATGATAACACCGATGATTTTAATTTTATTATATATGACATTTTTAAGAAATGTATATGTAGATTCATTTCATTCAGCGCTTCCAGAAGGTATTACTTTAGATGATAAATACATTAATGGATTTGTTTATGGTTGGCTTTTTTCAAGCCTTCTTGCAACTTCTTGTGTTACAGTTTCTTTTTGTTCAAATTTATTGATGGTCCAAGATAAAGTTACAGGCGCAATTGATGATATATCAGTGTCTCCAATCAGAAAAGAAAAAATAGCAATTGCTTATTATGTTGCAAGTATGGTTGTAACATTAATAATTTGTTATTTGGAAATGATAATTGGTTTTATAATTATGGGAGCAACAGGCTGGTTTTTATCGATAAAAGATGTTATAGGCATTATAGTAGGAGTGTTCTTACTTGTTAATTTTGGCACAGCACTTTCTTCTATTATTCATCATTTTTTATCGACACAAGGTCAAATGTCAGCTGTTGGCACTTTAGTTTCTTCAATTTATGGCTTTATTTGTGGGGCTTATATGCCAATTAGTCAATTTGGGAGTTTTTTACAAAAAGTTTTAGGATTTCTTCCAGGAACCTATGGAACAAATTTATTAAGATACCATTTTGAAAATGGTGTTTTAACAAGTCTACATCAAACACAAAACTTTCCAATAGAAGTAGTAAATGGAATATCTAGCAATTTTGATATATCTTTAAAATTTTTTGCTAAAGACGTAAAAATTCAAACATGCTATATTATTTTGATAGTTTCTTTAGTTGTTTTATTAGGAACTTATATTTTAATTAATAGGAAACATAAAAAAAGTAAATAGTTAAATTTTGCTTTTTATAAGTAATATGGTAAAATATTATAAATAATATTAAGGAGAACAATATGAATAATAATTCAAAAGTTAAAAGACTTCAATTAGTAAATTTAGTATGTTATTTGTTTGTAATTATTGTAGTTGCTTTAATGTGGATTTTTGGATTAAAAGTTAATACTTCAGAATCCAATCCTGATTCCTTTGGTGGTGCAATAGGAGAAGCTGCAGCAGGAATAGTTTATATTATATTAAAATTATTTTTTGGAATTATTTCTAGTTTCTTTTGTATCTTACCATTTGTTATTTCTCTAATAAATGTTATTGGAAAAAACCAAGCATTAACTAGATATTATGTAACATTTATTGTCTTTTCCATTATTCAAGCAGTTACAGTTAGTCTTTTTGGTTGGATAATTGTTGCTAGCAAAAATATGATAGGTTATTTATTTATATTTGCCATATTATTAGATATTATTTCGATAGTAATTAATGCAATTTTAATAAAAATTAAACATAGCCAAAATATTTAATCTAAGATGTATCATTTTGATACATCTTTTAAAAAAAAATAACAAATTAACGTCTTAATATAAGTATATTTAATAAAAGTGGATTGGAGTAAAAAATGATAGAATTAAAAGATGTAAGTAAGTATTATAATTCCAATGGAATTACTAATTTAGGACTTAGACATATCAATTTAAAATTTAATAAAGGTGAAATAGTCGCTATTACAGGTGATAGTGGATCAGGAAAATCGACTTTGTTAAATGTAATAGCTAAACTTGATAGTTTTGATGAAGGAGAAATTTACTATAAGGGTAATGAAACTTCTTATTTTTCAGTAGATGATATGGATGATTTTAGAAAAAATAAAGTTGGTTTTATTTTTCAAAATTATAATATTATTGATTCATATACTGTACTTGAAAATGTCATGCTTCCTCTTACTTTAAGAGGCTATAGTAAAAAAGATGCTAAAGCAAAAGCTTTAGAACTTATAAAAAAAGTTAAACTAAGTGGAAAAGAAAAACATAGAGGAAGTAAATTATCAGGTGGCGAAAAGCAAAGATGCGTTATAGCAAGAGCTCTTGCTTCAAATTGTGAAATTTTAGTTTGCGATGAGCCAACGGGGAACTTAGATAGTAATACTGGAAAGGAAATCATTCAGTTAATAAAAGAAGTAGCAAATGATAAACTAGTTTTAATTGTTACTCATGACTTTGATAGTGTAATTGATATTGTTACACGTAAAATAAGAATTGCCGATGGCGAAGTTGTTGAAGATGTTATTTTTAATAAAATAGAAGATGACAAAGATGAAGAATTAGATCTTGATTATAAAAGGCTAAGCAAAAAAATAGATTTTACTATCGCTAAAAATAATATTTTATATACTCCTAAAAAAACAACTTTTGTTGGAACCATATTTTTTGTTATTTCATTAATAATAATTTTTGTTTTTCAATTTATTAATTCAACGATGAATGATTTAAATATTTCTAATCCATACACAAATAGACAAGATAATAGAGTATATGTCTATGATATAAATCATAATATGCTTGATATAGAAAAAATTAAACAAATTTCTAACAACTATGAAATAAATCCTTTTTATGAAGATACTGTAATGAATATGACTATTAGTGAAAAAGGAAATATTGAAGAAAGTATTTATTATTATGACTATTATGATTATGGATGCCTTTATAATGATCATGTACCTTATACTATTCAAGAAGGAAAAGATTTAGAAACAAATAGCGATGATGAAATTATCATCATCGTTCCAAATGAAGAAAATAACAAGGTTAAAGAATTAAGCAAATATTTAAATAAAGAAGTTAACATTTTTACCAATGATTATGGTAGTGTGGCTAGTAATTTAGATGTAAAATGTAAACTTGCTGGAATAGCTACATCTTCAATTATTGATAGAGTTACTTTTACTAAAAATAATAAATTAAAAAATGAACTTATTAGTGGCTGCTTAGATTATAGTGTTAAATATGACAATCAAATAGTTGTGTATGAAAAAAGTAATGATAAATCTGCACCCAAAATAATTTTGCCTTTAAATAGCGATGATAAACAAGAAAATATTAGCAGAGAAAAGATTAGTTTTGTGATAGAAAGCCTTTATAATTTTAAAAATTATAGCATTTCCTATGAAAATGTGGAAACACCAAAATTAGTAATTGGTAAGTATTATAATTTTGAAGAATATGTATTTGAAATATCACTTTATGATAATGACACCAAAAAAATAATAAACAAGGTTAATAAACTAGGTTATGAAGCAGATAAGGTTAATGCTTTAAAAGATGATAACAGCGTTGAAACTTTTATTATGAATTTAGTAAGTTATGCTTTAATGATAAGTGCATTTGTTAGTCAATTTATTTTCTTTTTAATAACTTATTTTATCCTATCTAAAGTATATTCTTCTAGAAAGAAAGACTATGAAATATTAAGAGTGTTAGGAATTACTAAAAAAGATATGAAGGTTATTGTGAAATTTGAGTTATTTATAATTAGCATGATTACCATGTTAGCAGCTTATATTTTATTTGTAATCTTGATATATTCTTTAAAAGAATTAGAAATGTTTAGACCAATAAGATTTACAACATCGCTAATTTATATGTTATCTATTATCATACTTACAAATATAATTGCTTATTTCTTTAATAAGCGTTTATTTAAATTTTCAGTTGCAAAAAGTTTGAAAGGAGAATAAATATTATGATAAGAATTTCTAATTTAAATAAATATTACTTCAAAAATTCAGCCAAAGAAATTCATGTTATTAATGATACTTCTCTTGAACTCCCTACAACTGGATTAATTGCTTTTCTTGGAAAATCAGGCTGTGGAAAAACAACATTATTAAATGTTATTGGCGGATTAGATAAAGCTAATCTTGGTACAATTGAATATGATGAAGATTTAACTTTAAACAAATATAATATGAAAAAAATTGATTTATATAGACAAAAAAATATTGGCTATATATTTCAAAATTACTTATTACTTGAAGATATATCAGTTTATGATAATTTAAAAATAGCTTTAGAATTAATTGGCGTTTATGATGAACAAAAAGCTAGAATAGAATATGCCCTAAAAGCCGTAGGTATGTATAAATATCGTAAAAAACATGCCTCAAGATTATCGGGTGGTCAACAACAAAGAGTGTCTATTGCTAGAGCTTTGATAAAAAAATGTAAAGTAATTATTGCCGATGAACCAACAGGAAATTTAGATAATGATAATACTATCGAAGTAATGAATATTTTAAAAAAGATTAGTGAACATACTTTAGTATTATTAGTAACCCATAATCCTGAAATTGCTTCTTTCTATGCTAATAGAATAATTACCATTCAAGATGGTAAAGTTATTAAAGATGAAGAAAATGTTTCTTCAGGACAACTTAATAATAAAAATGATAAGAAAATTCATCTTTTAGATTTTAAAGAACAAACAGGAAATGTGGGAAATGCTAATATTAACATTTATCAAAATGATGATGTAAATATAGACTTAAAATTAGTAATAAAAAACAATACAATTTATATTCAATCATCACAAAAAGTTGTAGTTGCAAAAGATAATGATATAGAGTTTATCAA
>CAKPXW010000061.1 GCA_934202505.1 uncultured Bacilli bacterium
GCATACAAACAATAACATAAAAAAGATAAAACAAGTAAATGCTATGTTTGATGTTACAAAACCAGAAAAAGTTGGTGATATACAATATATTTCAATTACTTATAAAGATGTAAGTGAAAACGATAGCATAAAAGAAATTAATGTAACAAGGACTATAGAGACAAAAGAAGTAGATGGAAAAGAAACTACATCAATTACTCTTGTTGGACTTGGAAGTTATTATAATGTTTACAAATATAATGCCTTTAGCGCATTATGGGGAACTTGGCATTTTATGGGAGTTAATTTTGTAGAAACTTTTAGAGCCCTTGGAAATATTTTTCAAGGAGATATGTCAAATCTTTCAGGACTTGTTGGAATATATGAAGTTGTAGATGATGCGGCAACAAATGATACAGTAAATATCGGTACAAGAATAATTTATATTATTTATTTACTTGGTGCTATTTCCTTCTCACTTGGATTTTTCAATTTAATTCCTTTCCCAGCTTTAGATGGTGGAAGAATATTCTTTGTAGGACTTGAAGCAGTTACAAAGAAAAAAGTTAATCCAAATGTTGAAGCCACAATTCACTTTGTAGGATTAGTATTATTATTTGGATTAATGATTGTTATAAATTTGAGAGATGTATTTAAACTATTTGGCTAAAAAAAATAATGACTATCAATTTTCATTTGATAGTTTTTATTTTTATATTAATTATAAAAATATAGTAAAAAATAAATTTTAAAAAGCATTAAATAAACAATTAATTTGTGATATAATACTATCTACTTTAGGAGGGAAATAAAATGATTGAAAATTTTAAAAATTGTCTTGGAAAAATCCAATTCAATAATAGTTATTTCCCATTTCTTGAATCATGTAGTGACTTTAAAGTGAAATACTTTAAAGAAAGTGGTATTTTTAAAATTGATATTTGTTTAGATGAACCAATACCTACTAATGTTTATTTTTCCTTAATAGATGGTTTTAAAAAGTATTTATCACAAGAAAAAAAAGTCGAAGTTGGATTATTTATACATTTAAACAAAGAAAGTGATGATATGAAAATAATAAAGGATTACATTATTTCGTATCTAACCTTAAAAGAAAATAATAAAGAAATTTTACAACTTGTAAAAAAACAAGTATTATCAATTCATGATAATTTTATAAATATTAAATTCACTAGTGTTTTTATTGAAGAAATATTAACTGAAATAAAACCAAAACTAGAAAAGTTTTTAAGTGCTGCAGGATTTAGTTATTTAAAAATAAAATACATTTATATTGAACCTGATTCAATAAATAATTTTGATTTTGAAAAAGATCGTGAACAATATCAACAACTAGTAGAAGAATGGCATAAAATGAGTAAAGAAGATGAAAAAGCCAAAGAAGCCTATGAAAAAGAACAAGCAAATAAAAAAAGTTTCTTTTCCCGTCCCTCTTTTAAAAATAAAAACTTTGTAAAATGTGAACTAGACAATATCCCAGATGGTATAGTGGATGTAGAAGCAGAAGTTAAAGTTTTTGATGTTATTGCTGAAGGTAAAAGTGAAAAACGTTTTAAATTAAATGTAACTAATTTTAAAACATCTTATACATGCCATATGTGGAGTAATAAAAATTTTACAGCTGATTTAATAAAATCAACGATGGATAGATGGATTATAATTAGAGGAACTTTATCTTTTAATCAATATGATAAAGAAAACTCTTTTGAATTATATAATTTTGAAATCTTAGATAGAAAAGATGAAGAAATTGAAGATAATGAGCCTGAAAAAAGAGTTGAATTGCATGCACATACAAACATGTCAGCAATGGATGGAATTTGCGATGTAAAAGAATTAGTAAAACAAGCTGCAAAATGGGGACATAAAGCAATTGCAATAACAGACCATAATGCAGTACAATCATTTCCTGGCGCTCAGCTTGCCCAAAAAGACTTAAAAAAGAAAGATATAGATATTAAAATTTTATATGGAGTAGAAATAAATGTTGCTCCTCGTCAATTAGATATAATTAGAAATGCAAGTGCAGTTTCTTTAAAAGATTCCACTTATGTTTTTTTTGACCTTGAAACATCAGGACTTTCTAATGAATTTGATGATATCATTGAATTTGGTGCAGTTAAAGTAGTAAATGGAAGAGTTGAAGAAAATATAGATATTCTTATTAATCCTGGCCATCCTGTAAGTACCTTTACGACAGAACTTACTGGAATTACAAATGAAATGCTTCAAGATAAAAGAACAATTCAAGAAGAATTACCACGTATTATGGACTTTTTTAAAGACTATATTTTAGTAGCTCATAATGGTTCATTTGACGTTGGCTTTATAGAGCATGCATTAAAAAGAAAATTAACAAATCCAATTATTGATACACTTCCTTTAGCAAGATTTTTATATCCAGAAGAAAAAAGATATACATTAGGGGCTTTATGTCGTGCTCATGGAATTGATTATGATGAAGAAAGTGCCCATAGAGGAGACTATGACGCTCAAGTTTTATCTGAATTATATGATGTAATTCTTGCAAAATTAGTTGAAGATAAAATAGCTTTTTTACATGAAGATTTAGGAAAATTACAATCCCCTGAAGTGACAAGAAAAATGCGACCTTTTCATACTACAATTCTTGTAAAAAATATGGTAGGAATGAAAAATCTATTTAAAATATTAAGTATTGCTAATACAAAATATTTTACAGGGCAAACGATATGTCCACCACATATAATTGATGAAAATCGTGAAGGACTTATTTTAGGATCTGCTTGTGCTCGAGGAGAAATTTATGAACTTTGTTCAACAAAATCCAAAGAAGATGTTGTTAAAGCAATGAAATGGTATGACTATATTGAAATTCAACCACTTGACCAATATCAATTATTAGTAGACACCCAAAAAGTTGAATCAATGGAAAGAGTAAAACAAATACTAAACTTTATGATAGAATGCGCAAATATAGCTAATAAGCCAATTTGTGCTACTGGTGATTTACATTACATTAAGAAGCAACAGCATATTGCAAGAGAAGTATTTATCGATACACCTGCTATTGGGGGAGGATATCATCCATTATTTGACTATAAGCATCGTGTAAAACAATACCCAATTCAAGAATTTAAGACAACAAGACAAATGCTTGATGCATTTTCTTGGTTAGGAGAAGATAAAGCTAAAGAATATGTTATTACTAATCCTAATAGAATAGCTGAAATGATAGAGTATTGTTATCCAGTAAAAGATAAATTATATCCACCTTCTATTCCAGATTCAGATGATCAATTAAGAAATACATGCTATGAAATTGCTCATAAAATGTATGGAAAGGATTTACCAGAAATAGTTTCTAGCCGTCTTGAAAGAGAACTTAACTGTATCATAGGAAATGGTTATTCAATTATGTATGTTATTGCAGCTAAATGTGTTAAAAAATCAAATGATGATGGCTTTTTAGTTGGATCTAGAGGATCAGTTGGCTCATCTTTTGCTGCCACCTGTGCTGGCATTACTGAAGTAAATCCTTTACCTCCACATTATCGTTGTCCACATTGTGGCTATAGTGATTTTAACGTTGACAGTTCTTATCGTTCTGGCTTTGATTTACCTGATAAAAACTGTCCAGTATGTAATAATCCATTAAAGGGTGATGGACATAATATTCCATTTGAAACATTTTTAGGATTTAATGGAGATAAAGTTCCAGATATAGATTTAAACTTTTCTGCTTTAAATCAAGCAAATGCTCACTTATTTATTAAAGAAATGTTTGGAAAAGATCATGTTTTTAGAGCAGGTACTATAGCAACTGCTGCCTCTAAAACGGCATTTGGCTATGCAAAGAAATACTATGAATCCAAAGGACAAGAAATATCTAATGCAGAAGCTGCTAGAATTTCGAAAATGTGTGAAGGAGTTAAAAGAACAACTGGTCAACATCCAGGTGGTTTAATTGTTATTCCAAATGATATGGAAGTATATGACTTTACTCCTGTAGGATATCCTGCTGATGATATTGATTCTACATGGTTGACTACCCATTTTGATTTCCATGCTATTCATGATAATGTTTTAAAACTAGATATGTTAGGACATGTTGATCCTACAGCTGTAAGAATGTTACAAAATTTGACAGGAATTGATCCACATGATATTCCACTTAATGATAAAAAAGTATTAGCACAATTTAATGGAGATAGTTTGATTGAACATAAAGGACTTTTAACAGCAGCAGGCTTACCTGAATTTGGTACAGAAGTATCAAGAAAGATGCTTATCGATACAAAGCCACAAACTTTTGCAGATTTAACCAAAGTATCAGGCTTATCACATGGAACAGATGTATTTTTTGGTAATGCTAGAGACCTTATTTTAGAGAAAAAATGTGATATGGTAAATTGTATCGGATGTCGTGATGACATTATGCTAGCTTTAATTGGATATGGTCTTGATAAATTACTTTCCTTTAAAATAATGGAAAGTGTTCGTAAAGGGAAAGGGCTTACTCCAGAAATGGAACAATCAATGATTGAACATAATGTTCCTGATTGGTACATAGGAGCTTGTAAAAAAATCAAGTACATGTTTCCTAAAGCTCATGCTGTAGCATATTGTATGATGTCAGTTAGAATTGCTTGGTGGAAATTATATTATCCACTTGAATATTACGCTACTTACTTTACTACTAGAACTGATGCTTTTGATATTGAAGCTATGCTTGGTGGAATAGATTTAATTAAATCACGATATTTTGAAATTCAAAATAAAATTAATAATAATGAAAAAACTACTGTAAAAGAAAATGCTTTGTATACTTTCTTTGAAATATGTATTGAAATGTATGATAGAGGCTTTTCTTTTGGAAATATCTCACTTGAAAAGTCATTAGATAATGATTTTGCTTGTGATTTTGAAAACAAACAATTGATTCCACCATTTAGAGTTCTTGATGGCCTTGGAGGAGCGGCAGCACAATCTGTTGTTGAAGCAAGAAAAGATGGACCATTTATTTCCAAGGAAGACTTAATAAAAAGAACAAAACTAAATGGAACTAATATAAAACAATTGGAAAAAATTGGGGTTTTAAAGAATTTAGATGAAACAGCTCAGTTAACTTTATTTAATTTTCAAGATTTATAGCATATACAAAATATATATGTTAAAATAAATAGGCAAATAAAAATCTGGAGGAAAAAGAAAAACTATGTTAGACCGATTAAAATTAGTATGCTTAACAGCGAATAAAGAGCTTACTGCAGAAATCGCTAATTATCTTGGAGTTGATGTTATGGACTCTACTGTCACTCATTTTGCAGATGGGGAAATCTTATTTGAAGGCAATCAATCATTTAGAGGAAATAATGTTTACATTATTCAATCAACATGTGCACCAGTAACTGAAAGATTAATGGAAGTATTAGTTTGTTGTGATGCCTTAAAAAGAGCTAGCGCCCGTTCTATTACTTGTATAATGCCATATTTTGGATACGCAAGACAAGATAGAAAAGCTAAGGCAAGACAACCTATTACTGCTAAACTTGTAGCTGATTTATTAACTACAGCTGGCTGTCAAAGGATTGTATGTACCGATTTACATGCATCGCAAATTCAAGGATTTTTTAATATTCCTGTTGATGATGTATCAGCTTTACCTTTATTTTATAGATACTTTGCAAGTTTAAATCTTGACAATATTGTTTGCGTATCACCTGATCATGGTGCTGTAACAAGAACATCAAAACTTGCAGAAAAATTAGGTGCACCTATTGCTATTATTGATAAACGTAGACCTAAACCAAATGTTGCTGAAGTTGTTGCTATCGTTGGCGATATTCAAGATAAAGATTGTATTATTGTTGATGACTTAGTAGATACAGCAGGAACATTATGCAATGCTGCAAAGAAATTAAAAGAATTAGGTGCAAGAAGAGTTTATGCAGCTATATCACATGGAGTTTTATCAGGACCAGCAATAGATAGAATTAAAGATTCTGAACTTGAAAAATTAGTAATTACTGATACTATTCCACTTCCACCAGAAAAGAAAATTGATAAGATAGAAGTTATTCCAATTGCTCCATTATTTGCTCAAATAATTCAGGCATTAGAAGAAGGTACATCACTATCAAATGTTCATCGTAATTTTGCTCATGAACAATATAAAGCCGTTTCAAAAGAAAATAAATAATTGATTTTTAATGAGTTGACCTAGATAATTAGGAAAACTCATTTTTTTTATTAAAAATTAAGACTTTTAAAAATAAAATCTTATATATAAGATAGAGAGTATAAGGCGTCATAATACTCCAAATAAATTTAAAGGAGAATATTTTAATTATGGAAAAAACAATTAAATATAATTGTACTTATGATCTTATTTTTAAAAATGTCTTTAAAGATGAAGAAATATTAAAAGATTTTTTAGAAGCAATTTTAGGTAAAAAATACAATATAAAAAAAACAAATGTAAGTGGTTTTTATGATATAGAATTTGCAATAACGGATAATAAAAATATTCTAAAAGGGAATATCACAATGGAAATGCAAAGAAATAAACCAAATTATGATATTAAAAGAAGAATAACTTATTATCATTATAAAGTAGGGTTATTTAATCAATTAAAAAGAAATAATGCTGATACGATAAATATTTGTTTATTAAATTTCAATATTTATGATGATAATATATGTATGAAAGAGTTTTTATTGAAAGAAGCAACACATCCCAATATAAAATTAAATAATGATAAAGTTTTCACCATTGAATTAAAAAAGATAAATGATTTAGAAAATGGAAAACTAAAAAAATGGTTAGAACTAATAACCTCCAATAAACTTGAAGGATTGAAAGGAGAAAGCAAAATTATGGATAAGGCAATTGATATGATTGAAACAATAAATAGAGATAAAGCTTTCCTTGAAATTCTTGAAGAGGAAGATAAAAAAGAAAAAGAATAATTGTTAATAAGAAAATCAAAAAATAAAACAACATAAAATGTTAAACTTTAAAGTTAATACCAAGTTGCTGCTTATTTACATCATATAATTAACATCTAGTTTAATGCTATTTTTAAGCTTATAATAAACGAATTTTTATTGACATTAGGAGCAAAATAAGGTATGATTTTATTTGGTCTATCCGACCATTAGTAGCCCCGGTAAAGTTACTATAATTAGGAGGAAAAAATTATGCAACGTCAAACAACAATTGTTAAACCACAAGACGTAACTCGTAAGTGGTATGTTGTGGATGCAACAAACATTCCTTTAGGAAGACTTGCATCACAAGTGTCTTTTATTTTATCAGGTAAAAATAAACCAACATATCAACCAAATATTGATACAGGTGATAATGTAATTGTTATCAATGCAGGTAAAGTAGCTTTAACTGGAAACAAGTTAAAAACTAAAAATTACTATAACGTATCAGGATATATTGGTGGATTAAGAACTCGTTCAGCTAAGGTTATGAAAGAATCATACCCTGTTGAAATGGTTGAAAGAGCAGTTTGGGGAATGTTACCAAAAGGTCGTCTAGGAAGACAAATTATTAAAAAATTACATGTTTACGAAGGTGCTGAGCATAAACAAGAAGCTCAAAAACCTGAAGTACTAGAAATTAAGTAGGAGGAAAGTCAAATGCCAGCTAAGAAAAAAGCAGTCGCTGTACGTTATATGGGTACAGGAAGACGTAAATCTTCTGTTGCTAGAGTTACTTTAGTTCCAGGTTCTGGAAATATTACAGTAAATGGACAAAAAGTTGAAGATTATCTTCCACTTGCAACATTTGTAATGGATTTAAAACAACCTTTAACAGCAACTTCAAATGAAACTCGTTTTGATGTAACTGTTGATGTTAAAGGAGGAGGCTATAGTGGACAAACTGGTGCTATTAGACTTGGTATTGCAAGAGCATTACTAGAAGCATCAGCAGATTATAGACCAACTTTAAAGACACTAGGTTTATTAACAAGAGATGCACGTGCTAAAGAACGTAAGAAATACGGTCTTAAAAAAGCAAGAAGAGCTCCACAATTCTCAAAACGTTAGTATATTTTCGAAAGGTTCAATTATTGAACCTTTTTTTGTACAAAAAAAGCCTATAAAATTTTTTATAGACTTTAATATAAAACATTTACATCAAATTTATTTGCTCAGAATATGGAAGTGATTTTGAAATATTTTTATTGTATTTAGCTTTTTTTAGTAAATAGTTTAAAATGTAACAAATAGGTCCTAAAATTATAATAACAAATGATAATATAAAGATAAATTTATTAAATGTTGGTCTAATTGAACCTTCTTTCAAACTATATTCAAGTATTGCAAGAGGATTATTACAAATAGGATCACTAATTTTCCCATTATAAGCGTTATAGGTAATAGTAACTATTTCCTTACCAGTATCAAAATTAAATACATAGAATGGAACCACAAATACAATATCAGAATAATCATATTTGTAATCTACTAAATTAATTTTATTGATATGGCGTGATTTACCTAATTCCTCGGCTTTTAATGACTTTAATTTATCAATTAGATTCTTTTTCATAATTTTCATACTTCTTTTTTGGTCATAATCAAATTCAACATTTGAAATTTTATGTGCTAAGAATCCATCTTCTAGTTCATTTACAATTTCTGATGTTTCAATAGTATTATAATCAGTGTTTTCAATTTTTTCATGGTTAATTAAATCATAAGAAAATCCACCATCAAATAAACTTTCAAAAACATTAATATCGATATTTGTATTATAAACATGTGGATTAATTTCTACTAAATTTCCATTTAAATAATAATTGTATGAAAATTCAACTGAAGAAATGTGAAATAAAGAGCCAAGTACATTATAATATTCTTGATGAACACTTGCTTTATCTACTAATTCTTTTAATTTGTTCCTTAATTTTTTTTCTAAAATAAATTCTCTTATTTTGCCATCATTAATGTATTTTTTTACATCTTCTTTTGCTTGTTCAAGTGAAATGTTTTTTCTTACAATCATTACTTGATTGTCTTTAATACCTTCTAAATAGATGTCTAAATTTTTAACTAATTCAGCTTTCGTATTTACTAAATACTCATTTCTTGTCTTCATAAATAATATACCCTCCAAAGATATATTAATACTAACAATTCAAGTGCTAAAAAAGTGCTAAATTTCACTTAAATTCGATAAATAGTTTTGCGTTTCTAAAGACCATTCATAGCTTGTTAGATATAGACCTTTGTATAAATTTTTGCTACCTTTTAGCATTTCCCAATAATCGCAAGCAATTATTTTGTTTATATGCAAAAGAGCTCTTTGAAAGGAAACAAGATTTTCTAAATTATTTTCTTTTAAAGTTTTTCTAAGTTTCCAAACAGCATCACGATAAAGAATCTTACTTTTATCTATATCGATATCAGGCCACATAGCGCAAATTGCTTCTTCCATAGGAACATTGCTACCATTTCTATCTACTAATAATGCTAATAATTCTTTACTCTTTTTTGAATAAAAGTTAATGGGAATATTATTAATCATTAAATCAAAATTTCCAAAAGTATGTAAAAAATATTTATTAGTGTCATTATTAATCTTTTGTAGAATGTTTTGAAACTCATTTTTAGTAAAAGGCTTAGAAATTATAGCTAATAAATTATTTTTAAATTTATTAATGATATAGTTTTTATCAAAAACATAACCTGTTATAAAAATTATTTTAATATTA
>CAKPXW010000062.1 GCA_934202505.1 uncultured Bacilli bacterium
ATGTGGTACAGTTCAACTAGATATGCAATTGCCAGGCAGATTTAATTGTACTTATATTGATTCAAATGGTGCAAAAGCAACTCCTGTTATGATTCATAGAGCATGTTTTGGATCACTTGAAAGATTCATTGGTATTATAACTGAAAATTTTGCTGGTGCCTTCCCACTTTGGCTTGCTCCAGTTCAATTAAAGATTTTACCAGTAGCAGCAATGCATAATGAAAAAGCAGCTGAATTTGCAAGTAAACTTGAAAATTTAGGCTATCGAGTAGAAGTAGATAATCGTGATGAAAAATTAGGATATAGATTAAGAGAAGCTCAACTTCATAAAATTCCATATTCATTAGTAGTTGGTGATAAGGAATGTGAAAATAATTCCATAACTTATCGTAAATTTGGAAGTCAAGAACAAACAACTGTTTCATTTGATGAATTTGTTGAATTAATAAAAAAACAAGTTGAAAGTAAAGCAATATAATTATGCGTGGAAGAAATAAACCTTGGGCTAAGGATTATATTGCAGCAAATGAAAATTTAATTTATCAAAAAGATAATATTATAACAAAACCACTTACATTAGAAATTGGGATAGGCAAGGGTGATTTTATTTGTCAAAATGCCATTGCTAATCTGGATTATCAACATATTGGAATAGAAGTAAATACTTCAATATTTGCTGTTGCAATGAAAAAAATTGTTAATAATAAAATTGAAAATATTTCACTTTTAAATATTGATGCAAGTAAGATAGAAGAATTTATTAATCCAGAATCTATTGAAAAGTTGTATTTAAACTTTTCAGATCCATGGCCACAAAATGGCTATCGAAAAAGAAGACTTGTTCATCCGATTTTTTTAGAAAAGTTTGAAAAGCTATTAATAAATAATGGACAAATCCTTTTTAAAACTGATAATCTTCAACTTTTTGAAATGGGTGTTAAAAATTTTAAAGAAAGAAATTATCATTTTGAATTTTTATCATATGATTATCAAACAGTCCCTGGTGATTTTGTTAGCGAATATGAAGCTAAATTTCGCTTGCAAGGAATGAAAATTTATCGTGCTGTTATAACTGTTGATAAAAGTGATATAAAGCCATGGATAGAAGCTAATAAGTAAAAAAAGTTTCCTTAAATTGGGTAATTTGCTTGAAAAGAAATTTTATATATGATATATTTTTTATAGAAGTGCTCACAACAAAATGCAAAAGTAGGGGAAGAAGATACAATGGCTGATAATAAAAGTAATGAAAAAAATGTAGCAGATGTAACAGGCTATATTAATACCGAAGAATTACGTGATATATTAAAAGAAGAAGAAAAAGAAAAAAAACTTCCTTGGTATAAACGTATATTTAATAAAAATACTAAAAAAGAAAAGAAAAAGTAATTATTTTTGTACGCCACTACAAATATAAATAAACTAAAACTATTAAAATCAAAATGAAATGGTTTTAATAGTTTTTATTTTTTTAGCAATTGCAAAAGCATTCTATAAATTGCAATACTTTTAATACATATGGTAAGAATATATTGACACATTTAAATATGAATGCATTAATTCCGTACTACATTTAAAGTTAATGAAAAAAGATGTTTACATAATCAAATTATTTTTGAGTGCTTTATGACTCCAAACAAAAGCTAAGTATCATAATATTAAGTTTTTTTATAAAAAATTAGAAAACAAAAAACAGATATACCCATAAGATATACCTGCTATTATTGTTAGATAAAGCTTTTAAATATAATAAATTTTTGGTTTTTATTCCATAGTAATTATGTTTTTTTGTAGGATTATATCTTTCAATAAGTGAATCAACAAATTTATATTTTATAACATTTACCTCTTCTAAATAGTCTTCTAGTAAAATTGAATATTGATCCGATAAATATACTTCAACTGTTTCAACATTATCATTCAAAAAATAATTTTAATTATTTCATTAAGAAATTTAGTTTAAGATGTTCACACTCCATGTATTGGATGTTTAATATTATATCGCTATAAAGTTTTTATCTTCTTAAATATTATTATATATATTTTGTAATTTCTTACTTAATCGATAATCATATTTGTAAGTATAACTTGTATTATCATCTGTAGAAAAAGAAATAGTTTTTCCTATTTGATTATTACTTTCATCATATGGTAAATAAGTTATAGAATAGTTTAAATACCCAGCATATTCTAGTTTACTTAATCTTTCTTCATCCTCTTGATCATAAAAATAAGTACTAATTAATAATTCATCTTTTTTACTATAGTATATTTCTTGATAATTTATATTAAAAGTTGTAGAAGAAAGTAATAAGGAAGAACTATATTTATTAATTAATATTTTACTTTTATTAAAATATTTATGAGTTAATAAATAATCATCATTATATATTTCTTTATTATTTTCCTTTATTACAATATTTTCTTTAATGATATTATCATCTTGCATGATTTCATATTCGATATCTTCATTATCCATAATATTTTGATAGGATAGTTTTAAGGTGTCTATTTGTTTTGCTTGTTTATAATTTAATTCTTTTTCTTTATTTTCCTAATAGTTTAAAGGATATTTCATAATCTTTTAAGGTAATTGTTAAGATATCTTTACTTGTATCTTTAAAGGTTACTTTATAATTTTTTTCATATGTTAATGTATCATTGATATTTTTAATTTCATTTTCTTTTTTATTTAGCTGTATTTTTTGCATTTTTCTTTCTCCTTATTTTTTATATTTTTTTAATGCTTTTTTAGGTAAATGTGTCTACGAAATTCATTATTTTTTTAAGTATTGATTAAGTCATCGTAATATCCTCCTCGCCCTTTTATAAAATGGAAAAATATAAAAAGAAGGATGATAAAAAGCAACAAATGATTCAACTAAATTTAATATTGTCATAAATCATATAAATTTCTTTAATATTTGCATATTATTTGAGATTTATATTTTTACTTTATTTGAAACATATATTTATAAATTATTAAAAAAAGAAAAAAATTAGCAAACAACGCTTGACAGTGCTAAAAAGTGGTGTATAATATTGTTAGCACTTGAGGAATGGCAGTGCTAATGAGGTGAAAAAAATGGAAGACAAATTGTCAAGAAAAGACTTAATACTTAAGTATATTGTTGAAGAATTTGTTAAGACAGCAAAACCTATTGGTAGTCAAACGCTAATCGATGTGTATAATCTATCTTATTCTAGTGCCACAATTCGTAATGAAATGTATTCATTAGAAGAAGATGGTTATATTGAAAAGCCTCATACAAGTGCTGGACGTATACCAAGTGCCAAAGGCTATAGATATTACGTAGAACATTTACGTAATAAAGAAGATAGTGAAAATCTAATTAAAGCAAGGCTTAATAAATTTATTGATGAAAATGGAAAAAAGATGCATACAGATCAAATAATTGATGAATGTTGTCAAATTATTTCAAGTATGACTAATTTGGTCTCTGTTGTTATGGGACCCGATGGTAGCCAAGAAAAACTTGCAAAAATTGAACTTATTTCTTTAAATTCATCAACAGCAATTGTTCTATTTATTACTGATAGTGGATATGTAGAACATAGAACTATAAATATTCCAAGCGAAAGTAGAATTGAAGAAATTCAAGATTGTATTTCAATCATTAATAAAAGAATTTCAGGTACTAATTTAAATCAAGTAAATAATGTTTTATCAAGTGTTCAATTAGTTTTATCAGAGCATATAAAAAATTATGAAAATGTTTATAATGCTTTTGCTAATACTTTTCTAAAATTTGCAAGTGAAAGAATTTCTTACTTTGGAAAAAATAATCTTTTATCTCAACAAGATATAAAAGATATTGAAAAAATTAAGAAAATTGCTTCTTTACTTGAAAATAATAATATTTGGAAAAGCTTTGATAGTGAATATGAAGGTATAAATGTTAGAATTGGTGAAGAGAATAAACTTGAAGACCTATCTGATATTTCTGTTGTTTCTACAAAACTTAAAATATCAGAAAATAATGTTGGACAATTATGTGTTATAGGGCCTACTAGAATGGATTATAATCAAGTGATTGAAGCATTAGAGTTTCTATCTACCAAGATTAATGAATTAAACAGTCATGATAAGGAGAAATAATAATGGAAGAAAATAAAGATAAAGTTGAAAATAACTTAGATGATGCAAAAGATGAAAAAAAATCTGATGAAGAATCTAAAGTTGAAAATAAAAAAGATAAAAAAGAAAAATTCCTTAAGGAAATAGATGGTCTTAAAGGAAAGATTAAAGGATTAGAAAAAGAAGTTGATAATTATAAAGATAAATATTATCGTTCTGTTGCTGATCTTGATAATCAAAGAAAACAATATAATAAAGAATATTCTACAACACTAAAGTATGCATCCCAAAACTTAGCAGAAAAATTATTACCAAGTTTTGAAATGTTCCAAAGTGTTTTGGAGGCAAAAGATAACCTTCCTCCAGCTGTAAGTCCATATATAGTTGGCTTTGATATGGTTTATCGTCAAATGGTTCAAGCATTAGAATCAGAAGGCATAAGCGAGATAAAAGTAAAAATTGGTGATAAGTTTGATCATTCAATTCATTATGCAATGGAAGCAGTTGAAGTTGAAGATGAAAAGCAAATTGATACAATTGTAAAAATTTGTTCTAAAGGTTATAAAATTCACGATCGTTTGCTAAAACCAGTTACTGTTGTTGTTGGTAAGGCAAAAGAAATTAAAAAAGAAAATAATGAAGAAGCGCAAGCTTAATAGGAGGATATAGATTATGAATAATTCAAATGTAATTATTGGTATTGACTTAGGTACTACAAACTCAGTTGTTAGTTATATGCAAAAAGATGGAACTTGGAAAGTAATTCCAAATCCAGAAGGAAAGAACACCACTCCATCTGTTGTTGCTTTTAAACCAAATGGTGAAGAAATCGTTGGTGATGCTGCAAAACGTCAAATGGTTACTAACCCAGATACAATTTATTCTATTAAAAGAAAAATGGGTACTTCAGAAAAAGTACACATCAATTGCTTAAACAAAGATTTTACTCCACAAGAAATCAGTGCAAAGATCTTAGCTTATATGAAAAAATATGCTGAAGATAATTTAGGTGAAAAAATTGAAAAAGCAGTTATTACAGTTCCTGCATATTTCAATGATGCTCAAAGACAAGCTACAAAAGATGCTGGTATCATTGCTGGACTTGATGTAGTTCGTATTATTTCAGAACCTACAGCTGCTGCATTAGCTTATGGTATGGAAAATAAATCAAATGAAAAAGTATTAGTATACGATTTAGGAGGAGGAACTTTCGATGTTTCAATCCTTGATATTGGAGAAGGTACTTTTGAAGTTATTTCTACTGCTGGTGATAGCCAACTTGGTGGTGATGACTGGGATAATGTAATTTCTAATTGGATCTTAAAAGAAATTAAAAATGAATTTAACCTAGATCTATCAAATGATAAAATGGCTATGCAACGTTTAAAAGATGCTTCTGAAAAAGCTAAAATTGAACTTTCAGGTATGGTAGAAACTACAATTATGTTGCCATTTATCGCAATGACTGCTAATGGACCAGTTAACTTTGAAAGAAAATTAACTAGAGCTAGTTTCCAAGCTATGACAAAATCATTACTTGATAGAACTGAAATTCCTGTAAGAAAAGCTTTACAAGATGCTTCTTTACAACCTTCACAAATTGATGAAATCTTATTAGTAGGTGGTTCATCAAGAATGCCTGCTGTTACAGAATCTGTAAAGAGATTATTAGGCAAAGAACCTAATAAATCAATTAACCCTGATGAATCAGTATCAATTGGTGCTGCTATTCAAGGTGGTATTTTAAGAGGAGACGTTAAGGATGTATTATTACTTGATGTAACTCCATTATCACTTGGTATTGAAACATTAGGTGGAGTTATGACAGTATTAATTCCTCGTAACACAACAATTCCTACTACAAAATCTCAAGTATTCTCAACTGCTGAAGATAACCAACCTGCTGTTGATATTCAAGTATATCAAGGCGAAAGACAAATGGCTAGAGATAATAAATTATTAGGTCATTTCCAATTAACAGGTATTCGTCCAGCACGTCGTGGAACACCTCGTATTGAAGTTACATTCAACATTGATGCTAATGGTATTGTTGCTGTTAAAGCAAAAGATTTAGATACAAATAAGGAACAATCAATTACAATCACAGGCTCTACTGGCTTAAGCAAAGATGAAATTGATAAGATGGTTAAAGAAGCTGAAGCTAACAAAGAAGCTGATGAAAAACGTAGAGAAGAAGCTGAAATCAAAAATAAAGCTGAATCTTATGTTAATACAATGGAACAAAGAATGGAAGAAGTTGGCGATAAAGTTTCTGAAGATGTTAAGAATCAATGTAAAGCCGATGTTGAAGATTTAAAGAAAGATATCAATTCCTTAAGTGCAGAAGATTTAAAGAATAAACTTCCTGAATATGAACAAAAATTTGCTCGTTTTGAACAAGCTGCTCAACAAGCTGGTGCAGGAGCAAATGTAAATCCTAATGATTATCCTCAAGATAATGGACAATCAAACAATAATGGTCAAGACGAAGGACCAATCAATGCTTAATTAAATAATAGGAGTGTACTCGCTACACTCCTTACTTTGTAAAAAAGGAGTTGATATTTATGGCAGATAAAAAAGATGTGTATGAGACTTTAGGCGTTAATAAAAGTTCATCAGCAGATGAAATAAATCAATCTTAGCGTCGTCTTGCAAAAAAATATCACCCCGATTTAAATCATGAACCTGGTGCTGAAGAAAAATTTAAAGAAGTGCAAGAAGCATATGACATTTTATCCAACCCAGATAAGAAAGCAAGATATGATCAATTTGGATGGGCAGGAGTTGATCCACAAGCTGGTGGATTTAATGGAGCAGGTGGTGCTCAAGGCTTTGGCGGATTTGAAGATTTCGGCGATTTAGGAGATATATTTTCTTCATTTTTTGGTGGAGGAAGAAGAAGTTCATCATCTAATACTTCTTCAGGTCCAACACGTGGTGAAGATATTTACTCATCTATTAAGATTTCCTTTATGGAATCCGTTAAAGGCGTAACTAAAACTATAAAACTTAATTATTATAAACCTTGTGCCAATTGTCATGGAACAGGTGCTAATTCAAGCTCTGATATAACTACATGTAGTAAATGTCGTGGTACAGGTAGAGTAAGTGTCGTTCAACAAACATTATTTGGCACGATGAGATCTGAAAGAGCATGTCCTGATTGTAATGGTATAGGAAAAACTATAAAGAATAAATGTAGTAAATGTAATGGAACAGGATATGAAAAAGTTACAGAAAATTACGATTTAAAAATTCCAGCAGGTATTAATAATGGCCGTCAATTACGTCTTGCTGGTAAAGGATCTATGGGACGTCTTGGAGGAGAATGTGGCGATTTATATATTGAAGTTATAGTTGAAGATTCTCCAACATTTAAACGTGATGGTTTAAATATCCATATTATTGTTCCAATTTCTCCACTTGATGCTATACTTGGTGCTACAATTCAAGTTCCAACAGTTTATGGTCTTGAAAAGATTAGCATTCCTTCAGGTAGTCAAAGTGGTGATACAGTTAAAATTAGAAATCGTGGATTTAAAGATTTAAGAAGTAATAGTTATGGTGATTGTATTGTTCATTTACAAGTCAAAGTTCCTACATCTTTATCTCGTGAAGAAAAAGCAATGTATGAAGCTTTAAGACAAACTGAAATTAAAAATAATCATCGACCAACAGAAGAATTTACTGAAAAAGTGAAAAAAACTTATAAATTATAATTAATATACATAAATTTAAAATGCATCTCATATTAAATAATGAGGTGTATTTTTTTGAAAAGGAAAGTTACTTATTTAATATTTAGTGTAATAATTATTGTATTAGGTGTTGTAATTTTTAAAATGTCGGATGTTAAAAAGGATAATACAAAAGTAGTCAGTGCAAATTTGAATTTAAATCTTGATTGTAATAGTGCTATATTAATCGAGCAAGATAGTCAAAAAATACTATACAAACAAAATGAAAATGAAAAGTTTCCAATGGCCTCAATGACAAAAATGATGGGACTTCTTTTAGTATGTGAAAACATTGAAAATGGCAAAATAAATTTAACTGATGAAATATATATATCAGCAAATGCAGCATCTATGGGAGGCTCACAAGTCTTTTTACAAGAAAATGAAAAAATGACTATTGATGATTTATTAAAATGTGTTTGTATTGCTTCTGCAAATGATGCAATGTATGCTTTAAGTGAAATAATTGCAATTAATAATGATGCATTTATTCAAATGATGAATGAAAAAGCTACATCTTTAAATTTAAAAAATACTAATTTTGTTAATGTTACAGGATTTGATGATAATAACCATTATTCATCAGCATATGATATGGCTTTTATTGCTCGTGAGTTACTAAACCATCCTAATCTAATTTTAAAATATACGTCTTTATATGATGATTATATTAGAAAAGATAGTTCATCTCCATTTTGGCTTGTAAATACTAATAGAATGGTAAAATATTATAGCGGTATGGATGGATTAAAAACAGGATATACAAGTAAGTCTGGATTTTGTCTTACAGCCACTGCAAAACGAAATAATATTAGACTTGTTAGTGTAATTATGGGAGCTAAAACTTCTAAAGATAGAAATTCAATGACATCTAAACTTCTTGATTATGGATTTTCTACGATAAAATCATATAAATTATTTAATGCTAATGATGTAATTACAAAATATTCTTTTTCTAAGGCTAAAAAGACTGAATATGAATTAGTTACCTTAAAAGATATTTCTATTGTTTCAACTAATCCTATTGATACAAGTAAAATTGAAAAAGAAATAATTATGGATAAAGTAACAGCACCTTTAAAAGCAAATGATTGTGTAGGCAAATTAATAATTAGAATAAATGATGAAGAATATGAATATCCATTATATGTCAAAGAAGATGTTGAAACTTTAAATTATTTTGAATTACTAATAAAGTATATTAAACAATTAATATAAAAATAGCATTTTGCTATTTTTTTAAGGTGTTAATTATTAAAAAAACATTGATAAATTTGCTTTAAAGGATTAAAATACTTTTTGGTAAATTTAAAGTAAAAAAGGAGAAAAAATGAACAAAATTAACGTAAAAATGTTGCTTTTTTTAGCAACAATTATTGGCATGTCTAGTTGCAATGAAATAGATAACAAAGAAAGTGAAAATAATAATATTTCACAAACAACAAATAATGAATCAAGTAATAAAAGTGAACAACAAACAAGTAGTGATGACAAAAAGGAAACAAGTGATTTATCTTCTTCAATTATAAGCAGTGAAGAAAGTTCAGAACACGTTCATACTTTAGTAGGAGGCTTATGTTCTGAATGTGGATATTTGGAAGTTACAGGCTTAGAAAATTTTGAATATTCAGAATATGCAAGTGGAATTTATATAGATAAATTAATAAACACAGATTTAAAAAATATTGTTTTGCCTGAAGTATATGGAATTAGTAATAAAGCTTTTGAAGGTGTTTCACTTGACTCACTTACCATTCCTACAAGTGTTAAAAGTTATGAAAGAAATGCTTTTTTAAAATGTGGAGTGAAAAATGTTTACTATCTTGGTAC
>CAKPXW010000063.1 GCA_934202505.1 uncultured Bacilli bacterium
TTTGCATATTCAGTAGCTCTTTTTAATGCTGAAACATAAGATGTTACATTAATTGTTGCTCCTGAAATAATGTTTGGATTGTCACTGCCATCATCTTTTACTAAATTTCCAATTTCTGCAGCTGTTTTATTAATTGATGTTTGTTCAAGACTTGCAATTTGTTCATACCATTCTTTAGCAGAACCAGCATAAGCTTTCATTCCATAATCATCTTTTAATGTTTTCTTTGATAAATATTTAATTTCAGTTTCTGTAGAACCTTTATGATATTTTTCTGATGTGTTTACAGAAATTGCTCCATTATCAGTAACATTTAAAGCAACTACAATTGAATCTATACTACTTGCTACTACTTTATTATCTACATTTACTAAAGCACCTGCTACATCAACTACTACTTCTTTAGAATTTGAAAGATAAGTATTTAATGCAACACCTGCTTTATTAGTTTCTACATTACTATATTCAGCGCTAGAAACATTTGTATATGCATTGCTTATTGCTTTAGAAAATTGAGCAGTTCCTACTGTACAACTGGCTTTTAATGCTTCATCATTAGCACCATTTTCAATTTCAGAAACTGTCTTTCCTACAGTCCAAGATGCATATGATTCTAGTTGAACATCAAATTCTGCAAGAGATGAGCCATATGATCCAAACATTCCATAATCTGAACCTAATTCAATTTTAGTTTTAACATATCCATCATCACGTAGTGCTGTTCCTTCTTTTAAAGTTGTACCATCTTTTGCTTCATTAGCAACTAGATTGAATTGAACAACATCCATACGATTAGCAGCCACTTTATTTGTAGTAGAATCAAATGCTACAAAAGCTGTGGCAACACTAATTTGAGCAGGAGACACTCCATCAGTGTATGTGAAAGAAACATCATATCCTACACCCACTTTTACTTTTTGGGTAGTAATAGTATTTTCACTTGTTGAATTTTTGCTTGAATCTTGAGAATTATTATCATTGCCACAAGATGCTAATAATAGTAAAGAAGAAGCCATAATAGTTTTTAATAAATTATTTTTTTTCATTGTATTATACCTCCAAGAAGATATTATAATCTTATTTTTTTAAATAGCAAATATTTTAAAAAAAATATTTAAGATTTGTAATTTACACTTCTATACTTAATTTAAAGATTTTATTTAATTGAACAATAACTGTTTTAGAAATTATGGCTACTAAAATTCCACTTATAAAGCCACAACACATTAGAAATGGTAGATAATTTATCATTGCAAGCATTTTATAGATAAATATTATCATAATTATTTGCCCGAATTGATGAAAAATAGAACTTGTTATTGATAGTCCATAAATAGAAACATTTGTCAATTTATAAATAAGTATTGTAAAAAGACTAGATAAAAGCCAACCTGATAAAGATAACATAAAAGCTATACTTCCTATTCCTGTTCTTAAAAGTCCAACAATAATTACCCTTAAAAACCCAAGTAATAAATATTCTTTTATTGAATAATAATAAAGTACTATTAAACCAATAGTATTAGCAATGCCAAGTTTTATACCAGGTAATGGTATAGGAAGTGGAATAAAGGATTCAATTATATTTAAAACAATTCCTATAGAAAGGAAAATTGCTAGTTTTACTATTTTTAAAGTTAAAGTATCTTTTCGCATAAAATCACCCTATTCCTATATCTATATCCGCACTAGAAGAGTTGATAACAACATATACGCCATTTGGCAAACAGACAATCGGAAAGCCAACTTTTTTTACCCATCCTTGTCTTTCACAAATATGATTTGGACAAGTAACATCTTTTACGCAAACACCTTTATCTTTATTAATTAGAATCTTAAAATCACCTAAAAGATTGGTATATTCCTCCTTTTTCAATACAATAATAGTATTTCCATCTTCATCTTTTTGATACTTATTTAGTTTATTAAAAGAAATGTCATAGTCAGTTAATAATTTCCCTTGATAGTAAATTTCGACCTTATTATTTCCACTAAAACTATTTTTATAGATGTTATTAGTTGTAATAAAAGATAAAGAAATTAAAATAATTGCTATTAGAATTACAAAAATATCTATTTTTTTAAATTTAATTGCAAAATTATTTTTCATTTAAGATTTTTACTCCTTCATAGACTTCTAAAGTATCATTAATATTACTAGTATAATATAAACTAATTCCATCTTTTAAATTTTCAAGATAAAAAAGTTCAAGATCATTATTTGGAAATTTGCTTAGTATTTCTTTTTTTAGTTTTAACCCTTCTTCAAGAGAAAGATTCATAAATGTTGTTGATAAAACATCAAGCATTGCATTGGAAAAAGTTGAAGAATAGATTGATATTGAATGATGATAACTTAAAGGATAGCCCGTATAAGGATTAATAATATGATGGCGATAAATTAAATTATCATTTTCGTCTTTAAAAGAATAGTATTTACCATCAATATGATTTCCAGAAGTTGAAAAATTAAATTCATTTTTAAATTGAATAGAAAAAGCATATTGTTGACTTGAAAAACTATTATTTAAAGGATTTATTACACTAATTTTTTGCCCTTTATTTTTTTTACTATATATTGGTTTGGATAAAGAAGAAATGGAAGAACTTCCACTAATTAAATATCCTTTATCATAACTATTTTTTATTAATTTTTCTTTTATATAATCATTAGTTTTTCCTTTAGCTATTCCTCCAAAAGTAATTGAAGGTCTTACTATGTTAAAATCTAATTTATTAAAGGTAACCGATAAGTTTTCATCATTAAATGTTAATTGTTGTTGAATTTTTTCTTGAGTATTTGGAACACTTTCTACAAGAGTTTCTAATTCTTTTTGAGCAGATTCATTAAAATAAGGATCAAAAGTATTTAAATCATTAAAGTTATTAGCATTATCAAAACAATCTTCCCAAAAAGAGATGATATGACCTGTAAAAACATTAAAATATCCATTGGTAAATTCAAATGCTTCGATGGAGAATTTTAACAAATCATATAATTCTTTAGCACATTTTATTTCTTTATTTGTTCCATAAGAATCATTTATTGTTTTAAGATTAACAAGTAACTCATTATTTTCATCTAAATAAGAATTATGACGATCATATAATTTATGTAACCTTGTTACTTCATTTTTATATATAGAAGATATTTCATTAATTTTTTCATCTTTATTACTTTCTTCTTTAGCATCAAAAAAATATTTTAAATACATAATAGTATTAAAAGGCGAAACAATGTTATTATTGGCATTAATAACATTGTCAGCTATAATATTTTCCCACGTTCCTGTCAATTGATTATTACATGAACAAAGGGATACTAATAATAATAAAGAAACTATTTTTTTTCTATTAGATAGAAACATCGATAGTACTCCCATCTGGTCCTGGAGTTTCTTTTAAATATTTTTGTATTTTTTCACGATCTTCTTTTTTACTTGGTTTACATAAGCCTACATTTTTACATTTTCCTTCAACTAAAGCAGCAGCCATTTTACTACATCCTGGAAATCCACAGCCACCACAATTGGCATTTGGTAGCATTTTAGTAACTTCTTCAATTCTTTTATCTTCTTGAACAGACAAATATTTATCGGCAATCGCAAGTAAAAGTCCTAATATGCCACTTATTAATAAAGTTATAGCAATAGCAATTAATATTTTCATTATTACTTCTTCCTTTCTTGATGATGCATACAAGAATTAATTTGACAGGTTTGGCATTGCTTTTCTAATTCTTTGCATCCTTCTGGTTTTGGTGTTTTTTTATTTAATAAATAAGAAAATATAAATAAGAAAACAAATATTACAATTAATAATATAGCAATTAATATTTTCATTACATTATTCCTGAAAAAGCAAGAAATGCAAGAGCCATTAAAGCTGTTGTAATTAAAGCAATAGCATTTCCTTTAAATGGTGTCGGTACAGCATTTTCATCTACTCTTATACGAATAAAAGAAAATAGAGTAATAACCATCATATAACCAAGAGCAATAAATATTGAATAAATTAATACTTTCCCAAAGTTATAAAATAATACAACTTCATTGTTAATTGTATAATTTGCTACAAATTGAGCGGCATATAAAACAATGCAATTAGTAGTAATTAAAGGTAGATATATTCCAAGAGAATTATATAGACCTTTCATATATTTTTTCATAAAAAATTCAACAAATTGCACAAATGAAGCAATAACTAAAATAAATATTAATAATTGTAAATAATCAAGGCCTAGTGGTTGTAAGATAAATTTTTCAATTGCATAACATAAAACACTAGACATTGTAACTACAAATACTAAGGCAAGTCCCATGCCTATAGCATTACTTGGTTTTTTTGATATTCCAAGGAATGGACATATTCCTAAAAAATTAGTAAAAACAATATTAGAAGTAAAAAGACAAGCAATAATTATTCCAAATACACCTAAACTATTTAAATCCATATTTATTACCTCCTATTTTGCTTTAGCAGTTTTTTTATTAATGCAAGCTGTTTTTATAGCATTAAATATTGCTACACAAAAACCTAAAACCATAAATGCTCCAGTAGCCTGAGTAAAAATTGGAAGTGTGTATTTAGTTGGAATTAATTTTAAAGTAAATATTACATTACCTGATAAATCTTTCATCGTAATATTACCTGTTCCGATAACTTCACGAATTAAAGCAATAGCAAGCATTGCCATTATAAATCCTAAAGCAATTCCTATTGCATCCATAATAGAATCAACAACAGAATTTTTAGAGGCATAAGCTTCCGCTCTTCCTAAAATAATACAGTTCACAACAATAAGTTGCAAATAAGTTCCAAGAATCGAATAAATTCCTGGAGCAAATGCTTGGCATAGCATGCTAACTACAGTAACAATAGTAGCGATAATAATAATATATACTGGTATTCTAATTTCATTTGGTGTAATTTTACTAATTAATGATATAGATATATTAGAAAGTAATAAAACAAGAAATACACAAACGCCCATTCCTAAAGCCGAATATAATGAATAAGAAGTAGCAAGAACCGGACACATTCCTAAGAATAAAACAAATGTTGGATTTTCTTTAATAATACCATTTAAAATAATTTTTCCTTTATTCATTATTGGTTCTCCTTTCTTGATTCATTATAATCACTAGCACATTTATCAATTATACCACTTAAAGCTTTTCCCGTAACTGAAGCACCAGAAGTAGAATCTACATATTTAGTATTAGTTGATAGCATTTCTTCAGCGGATAAATCTTTAATATAAGTATTCATATTTTCAATAGCAACTGGTTTTGATTCTTGATGACTTATACATTTAAAAGATAAATATTTTCCTTCAGCAAAAGCAATTTGGAAAGTAATTTTTCCAGCAAATCCAGATGTTGTACAAGTATAAGCATAACCTGGTTCATTTAAACTTCCTCCAGTAACTTTAGCTTTAACTGTAACACCTGCATCTATTAAAGAAGAAGACACTGTTTCATCTTTAGATATTGTTAGAGTACTACTATTTCCATAATCTGCAAACATTTCATAATAATTACTATTAGCTTTTTTCTCTTCATTACTAGCAATTATTGGACTTGTTAAAGAATATACACCTGCTAAAATTGCAGCACAGGTTGCACCACATATTCCTAAAAACAGTGGTAATTTTAACATTTTTTTCATTTTATTTGCCTCCTTGTTCAAACTCAGCAAAAGCATAACCTATTGCTTGTTTGATAATTGAAGAAGAATAAGAAGCTGAAGTAAAAGCATCTACTGCTAAATAATTAGAAGCATCTTTTCCTAAGTAAGCATTTTTAGCATAATCAACGACTTTACTATTTGTTGAGCCATATTTATAAGTTAAATCAGTAAGATTTCCTACACCATAAATAGTTCCATCATTAGAAATAGCAACAATTAGTGTAAATGTAACTTCTGATTTATAGCCACTAATATCAATACTTCCAGAAGAACTAACTAAGTAAGCCATACCTACTTTTTCTTTATTTTTATCAACTATTTCATAAGCAGGAGCAAATGTTAATTTATCTTTTGCATATTCATATCCTGAAATATGTGTTTTATCTGTTTTTACTTCATAATTTTCAATTGGTTTATAAGTATCATTATCTTTTAAGGTTAATGAAGATGATAAAATGTCATATTGAACTTTATCCATTCCATTAACATAATAAATAGTTTTTCCTCCATTTACTTTATAAGCAACAGCTGAATTTGTTATACATGATAAGACTAATAAAACGGCAAGAGAAACATATTTTAGTACTAATTTATCATTGCTTTTTCCCACTACAACATAATCGATAGCACATGATAAAATGTTAGCAAGAGCAATTGAATAAACAACACCTTCTGGATAAGAACCTTTTATTCTTATAAGCATTGTCATAAAACCAGCAAAAATTGCAACAAATATTTTCCCAAAAGAAGATGTAGGCCCGGTTACTGGATCTGTCAACATAAAGACAGCTCCAAACATTAATCCACCTAATGATAAATGATATAAAACGAAAGAAAATGGATTTTCAAGTCCTAGAATTAAGGCAATTACAAAGGCAGTAATTGCAACTGTCGAAACATAAAATACTGGTGTTCTCCAATTGATAACTTTTAAAACTGATAAGATAATTCCAATAATTAAAATAGCAATTGTAAATGTTTCACCCATTGCTCCTAGATAATTACCAAATAGTAAATCAAGCATTGAATAACCATTAAATATGGAATTAAATACTGTTGATGTGCCATTTGAATAAGAAGTCCCTAGCCAGTGCATAGTATTATTGAAAGCAGTGGTTAAAGTAGCTCCTGTTGTTGCATCAATAATTGATGAAGCGTTTGTAGATAGTGTAACTATCATTGAAGGAACATCAAATTGACTAGTAAAGCAAATTCCCACAAGAATTCTTGCCATTGCTGCAGGATTAAAGATGTTCTTTCCAAATCCTCCAAATAAATTTTTAACAACAAATGTTGCAAAAATTGAACCAACTATAACAACATAATAAGAAATATATGTTGGTAATGTTAATGAAAAAATTAAAGCAGTAACATAACTATAGTTATATACTAAGTCATGTTTTATTGTGGTAAACAATGTTGTGTTTCCACCTTTTTTATAACGTAATGTTGTATTTAAGATATCACATATTGCTGTTGTAACTAATGATACTAAAACTACTAAAATAGTTCTTAGTCCATACATTGGTTTAAAAGTAATTAATTCTTTTGCTTCCTTTAAACCATTGCTAATTGCAACTTTAAAAGTTTCATTGTATTGTAAAGCTTCATCATTTAAAATTTTAATAGATTCTTTTAAAGCTGCATCCATTTTAAATGAATAGGCAATTGCTAAAATCCAAACAATACATAAAGCAATTGTTAAAGTTAACATAATCTTTAATGTTGAATTTTTACTCCTTAAATAAGGAGCAGCATTAGTTCTTAAAGCCATTTTCTATTTCCTCCTTATTTATGTTTCAATTTATAAATCATTTTTGCTTTTTTAATTGTATCTGTAACTTCTATTGAAGATGGACAAACATAAGAACACATTCCACATTCCACACAAGACAAAATTTTTAATTTTTCCATTCTATCTATGTCTTTTCTTTCATAAGCAATTTTTAATTCAACTGGTTGTAAAGATGCAGGGCAATGCATTGTACATGCACCACATCTAAGACATGGTAAAGCTACATGTTGCTTAAATTGAAGAATAGTTAAAGCATCCATTTGCATTAAAATTGGGAAATTTGTAGTATTGACAGCTTTACTACACATTGGTCCCCCTGGAATTAAATTAACATCACCTTCAATAAGTCCACCTAAGGCATTTACAATATCCGTTGTTAAAGTACCTATTCTACATAATACATTAGCATTTTTATTAATACCATCACCTGATACAGTTATTAATTTAGTAGCCAATGTTTTACCTGTTAATAATGTTTTAGCAAGAGCAATAACAGTTTGAGCATTATTTACAATACAAGAAGCTTCAATAGGAAGTCTATCATATTCTCTATTTAATACTCTTTTAATTAAAGCTCTTTCCCAACCCATTGGATAAAGGTCTTCAACTTCAACTATTCTAATATTTTTATAATTTGGAAGTTCTTTTTCAATAGCATCTTTTACTTTTTCTTTATGAACTTTAATTACAATAATTGCTTCTTTAGCCTCTGATGCTTTAAGTAACAATTCAATTCCCTTTAAAAGTAAGGTTGGATAAGTTGACATTGTAACATAATCAGTTGTTAAAAATGGTTCACATTCTACTCCATTAATAAGTAAAGTATCTACACCTTTAGTGTTTTGGTATTTAACATAAGTTGGAAAACCGGCTCCACCCATACCAATAAGGCCCGCTTTTTTTATTGCATTAAATATTTCTTCTTTACTACTTTGTAAAGAAACAATAGGCAATAAATCATCTCTTTCAAATAAATTATCACTTAAAATCGTTAAGTATGGGATGTTTCTTCCTATTTGCGGATTATACATTGTTTCATTAGCAAGAACTGTTCCAGAAACTGATGAATAAATTGGTACTTCAAAATCTGTTCTATTTCCTATTAATGTACCAACTTTTACATGATCATTTTCTTTAACAATGTAATTTATTGGTTTGCCATTAGGTGATAATGTTGGGAAATATACTTTATTTATAGAATTTGCAAGATTTATTATTTCTGTATCTTTGGTAAGTTCTTTAAATCCTGGCAAGTGTTTATGCCTTGTTGATGTAAATAAACCCATATTCTTTTCCTCCTAGTTTTTCTTCTTTCCTTTCAATTTTTTTATCAGTCTATAAATTAAATAAATAAGTAAAGATACTACAATTATTTCTCCGATAACTAATAAAACAATTGTTGATTTTTCAAGATTATTATTCCCGCATGTTCCAATTCCACACGCTTTAAAAATTAAATACATCTTTTTTCTCCTATTTATAATAAAGAATTAATTTGCTACAATTAATAAGAGGTGAGTGAAATGAAAAAGTCAACATTAATCAAACTCTTATCTTTTATTTTAATATTTTCTTTTCTGGCTGTGATTGCTACTTTATATGATTATCAAATCAGCAATTTTCTTGCAGGGAAAAATCTAAAAAATGGTTATTATTACTCCAATAACCTTTTAGGAAATATTATTGAAATTGTAGGGGAAACGATTCTTTATATTTTTTTGACCTTTTCCTTTATTATTCTAGCATTTTATTTTTATAATACAAATAGACATTTTAAAATATTTGTCATAATTTTTACTTTTATTGCTTTTTATTTTGCTTATCGGATTTTTTCTATATCAGGAAAATACATATATGAAATCTATAATTTAAAGATATTTAATAGTGGTATATTTAAAATTCTATATATTTTATTTGCTATTCTATATACATTTTTAAACATATTATTCGTAAAAAAGAAATTCTTAAATAAAATTAATGAATTAGTACCATTTGTATCTATTATAATTGCAACTTTTGCTTTATCTACAATAATTACTCATCTTATTATAAAACCATTTATGGGAAGAGAAAGATTTAGAGCCA
>CAKPXW010000064.1 GCA_934202505.1 uncultured Bacilli bacterium
CATTTGAAATGAATTTTTGCATAATTTCTTCCATTTGTTCAATAGGCAATTTTCCATGGGCAATAGCTATTTTGGCTCCACTTATCATTTTTTGTAATTTAGAGGCTATTTCTGGCAATTTTTCTATTTTATTATTTAGATAAAATACTTGTCCTCCTCTTGCTAATTCTCGCTCAATAATTTCTTTTATTAAGTAATCATCCTTAACTATAACATAAGTTTGAACTGGCATTCTATTTTCAATTGGTGTTGTAATTGTAGAAAAACCTCTAACCCCAGTTAGAGCCATTTGTAAAGTTCTAGGAATAGGAGTTGCTGATAATGTTAAAACATCTACATTTTGTTTAATTTCTTTTATTTTTTCCTTATGTTCAACTCCAAATTTATGTTCTTCATCAACGATTAATAATCCCAAATCTTTAAAAACAATATCATTTGATAACAACCTATGTGTTCCTATTAATAAATCAACTTTTCCTTCTTTTAAATCTTTTAATATTTGTTTCGTATCACTTTCTGAAACTAACCTTGAAAGAAGTTTAATATTTACTCCAAAATTTCTAAATCTATCTATAGAAGTTAAATAATGTTGTCTTGCAAGTAAGGTTGTAGGACAAAGCAAAGCTACTTGCTTTCCACTATTTATAGCTTTAAAGGCCGCTCTTAAAGCCACTTCTGTTTTGCCAAAGCCCACATCACCAACTAGAATTCTATCCATTATTATTGGTTTTTCCATATCATCTTTAATTTCTTGCATAACTTTCTTTTGGTCACCAGTTAATTCATATGGAAAATCATTTTCAAAAGCAATTTGTAAATCATCATCTTTTTCAAAAGAAAACCCAGTTTTTTCTGCTCTCAAAGAATATAATTTAACAAGTCTTGTGGCAAGTTCATTAACTCTTTCTTTAATTTTGGCTTTTGTTTTTTCCCACTCTTTGCTTCCAAGAGTGTTTATATGTGGAACTGCACCCTCTTTAGAAACATATTTTCTAACAAGTTTAAATTGTTCAAGTGGTAAATATAACATTGCATTGTTTTTATATTCTATTTTTAAATAATCACGATGAATATTATTTTGTAAAATTGTTTCAATTCCCTTATATATTCCAATTCCATGATATTCATGGACTAAATAATCATCAATTGATAAATCATTTACAGAAGAAATAGTAACTGCATTTTTATACTTTGAAAAATTATTAATTGTACTTTTAAAGCGTTTATTAAAGATTTCTTTTTCTCCAATAATTTCAATTTTTAATTCTTGTAAATCAAGTCCTATATGATAATCATTATGAGAAATATTAATACCTTTATTTAAAATATTAGTATTATCAAGTTCATTAAATTCTAAATCTTTAGCATTTAAAAAAGAAATCAAAGAATTATAATGAATGTCTGATTGCAATCCAATATAGATATAATAATGTTCTGATATTTTTTCAATTAGTTCTTTATATAACATATCAAAAGAAAACTCAAAAGAATCAACTTTAATAAAATTTAAATCTATAATTGTATTATTAACATCAGTTGAAAGATAAATTGGTTTCTTTATTTTTTCTAAAATATTATCAAGTTGTTCAAATAGTTTTAAATTATTTAAACTCATTCCTCTTTCATATTGTTTTAAAATATCTTGTATTGCTTCATCTTCTATAAATTTCTCATTATCTTTAATTGTTTTGTAATCGAAAAGATAGATTTTTTCATAATTTGCAAGTTCTAATAATGTTGAATAATTAGAAAAAAAACTATAGTATTTATAAATACTATCATTAAAATCATATTGCTTGATTGAATCAATATCTTCAGTTACAGTTTGTGTTAGTTGTAAATTATTAGCACTATTTTTACTTTCAATTTCTAGTTCTTTTTTTATATTATTTATTCCATCTTCAAATGAATTTGTTAAAAATTCACTTGCTGGTAGAATATCAATTTGATCAGTAAGTGAAATTGTTCTTTGCGAATCAACGTCAAAAAATCTAATACTATCTATTTCTTTGTCAAAAAATTCTATTCTTATTGGCATAGAATAATTTATAGAATATATATCAATAACTCCACCTCGAGAAGAAAACTCAAAAGGCTGTGTAACTTTTAAAACATTCTTATAACCAAGTTTTACTATTTGTTCTTGTAAGGCATTAACTGATTGTCCAATTTTTAAATTAATGCAAGATTTTTTAAATATCTCGATACTAGGAGTTAGCCTTTTAATTGCCATAGTATGGGTAACAATAAATATCGGTTCATTGTTTGCAAGTTTATTTAATAATACTATTCTTTGGGCAATTAACTCTGGAGAGGAAGCAAGAGAGGTAAATTTTGTAACTTCATCAACACAATATAAAAATAAATTCTCTTTTAAAATTCCAGAAAGATAAGAATAAACATTTTGGGCGTGTAACATATTATTAGTAACAATAATTGTTAATTCTTGTTTTCGTATATATTTAAGAGCAATGCCAAAAAGCAATGATTCATCATTTACCCCAGTTAAATCATTGTCATTGTTAATTATATTAGCTATTTTTGTTTGTTTAGTTAAAAACTTAATTAGTGCTTCCATGATTTTCTTTACAGTTATATTTATTCATTGCCATATTGAAATTATTATCAATAAAATAATTTATCGATAATAATACTTTTTCAAAGCACTTATTTAATTCTTCAAGTTCATTTTTATCAAATTTGGATAATACAAAATCTGCCATATTCATATTAGCAGGAGGCATACCTATTCCTATTCTAATTCTTTTGAAACAAATTGTTTGTAATTGTTCAACAATATTTTTCATTCCATTATGAGATCCCGGATTACCTTTTTCTTTTAATCTTAATGATGCAAAAGGTAAATCTTTATCATCATATATAACAATAATATCTTCTATATTTATTTTATAAAAAGAAACAATTTCTCTTATTGCAATTCCAGATAAATTCATATAAGTCAAAGGTTTAAAAAAGATTATTTTTTCACCATTTTTTTCATATATACTATACTCACCATGGAATTTTTCTTTAAATGATTCAAGTTGTAATTTATCCGCAATATATGAAATTGACATGAATCCTAAATTATGTCTTGTATTTTTATATTTAAGACCAGGATTGCCAAGACCAACTACTAATTTCACAATATCATCCCCTTAAATATTTTAAGTTAATTATATCAAAAAAACATTAATTAATAAATTACTTTTAAAAAAGATTCTTTTTTTCTTACAGTTGTCCTTTTTATCGACAATTGTTGTCCTTTAATTCATTTTAAACATTTTTGTTGAAAATTATCGATAAAAGTTGTAAAATTTGTTATATATCATAAAAAAGGAGTTAAAACTATGAAAAAGAAATTAATCGCACTAATTGTATTTTCTCTATTATTTGTTGCAGTTGGCTTTATTATGTTGTATAAGCCTGCATTTACTGCTGTTCAAGATTTTTTTAGAAACATCGGTATCTACACATGGTTAAAAGATAATTTTTATGACTTCTATTATGCTATTCGTTATGGAAAACGTGGATTATTCGTTGTTGTAGTATTTGCTATTGTCATTATTAGTTTATTTGTATTTAAAGGAACTAAAACTAAAAGAGTTAATGATGATACTATGAAACCTATTAATGTTTATCAAACACCTTACATTCATGCAAAAAATGGAAAACCTACTATGGTTGTAATTGAAGAAAAAGGAGATAAGTAATATGAGAAAAAAAAGTAATATTTTATTATTAATTATTTATATTGCATGTTGTGTTTTTGCTTTATATTATAGTTGGGAAAGAAATTTCTTAATGGTAGGTATTTTCTTACTTGCTTTAATAGTTCTAGGATTTGTACGATTTGCTATTAATTCTAAAGCCTATAAAAATGATGTAGCTTCTTATATTCCTATGCGTTCTGTAAAACTTGAAAGTTCTATCGAAGTTGTTAATGGAGAAAATAGAAATCCATCTGAAAAAGTTGCTTTAATGCATATTGATGAAGTTAAGGAAAATAAAGTAATAATTAAATTATTTAAAGATTACGTTCCAACAACTGATTGTTCAGCAGCTGTTAATAAATAAAATACGTTTTAAAAAAGGGCACTACAAGTGCCCTTTTAATCTAATTTCATTTCTTCGCCTTCGTAAACTACCCATTCTAGGTATAAAAGTAATAATATCAACTTATTACCAGTTAAGCTTTCTTTTATTACAATGTAGTCTTCTCCAATTCCAATTAAAGAGCCTTTATATTCCATATCACGCCATTTTATAGAATCCGAATATGAAAAATAATAAGTTGCTTCTTTACCTTTTAAGTTTTTAAGTACACTATTTACAAAAGATAATTCCTTATCTTTATTTTCAATAATAGTAGATGATGTTCTATTACTATTGCTCGTTGGATATGGAGGTACGTTCATTTGGCCAAAGTTTTGATTGTAATGTGAATTATAATCCATATATTATCTTTCTCCTCAAGATAATATATGCATTCATTTAAACTTATATAACTTTATTCTTGTTCTTTTTTAGCTTGTAAATATTTTGTTGGATATGTTTTATTTAAAGATAAAATAACTGGAACTAATAAAATAATTATGGCAAGTACTAAACCAGCACTTGGTAAAACATATGATGCATTATATATTAGAGCTCCAATAATAGTTAGTGTTCCATCCGTATTAAAAAACAACATTGAATCAATTGTAGCTCCTGCAAGTCTTATTAAAGCAAAAGCACATACTGATAGAATAATTAATCCATAAGCTTTAACAATATCAATTTTTCTACCATTATTTAAAGTATTATTAATGTAATTTCCAAAAATTCCTAGAATACATACTGATCCGAAAGCTAAAAAGTAGTCAAATGGATAGCATTGCATTCCATAGTCATCTAATAGGCAACTAATTAATCCAAAAACAATACCACCGCCTATTAAGCCTTTAAACCATCCATGTCTTAAAGCAATAACAAATAATGGAAATGCTGCAATGTTTAATGAGCCACCTGTTGCGCCAATAGGAATTTTGACAAATTTGTCAAGGACAATAGCTAAAGCGCATAGCATTGCTATTTCTGTAATGTCTCTTATTGAGAATGTAAATGTTTCTTTTTTCATATATCTTCTTTTTCCTCCTGAAAATAAAAACCTTTTTAACAAGATAATGCTAAAAAGGTTTTAATATTAAGTATTTTCCTTACGCTAGCATTACCTAGATCAAGTTAATGGTCAATCTTAGTATCAAAGATAATCTCAGCCTAGTTCTCTAAGCACCCATATAAGTTATTAAAATTATTTTTTAGAAAATTTTACACGATTTGTTGGCATTTTCGTTAAAATAAATGATTTAAATTCATCTATATTTCCATTTTCAACAAGTGTTTCTTTTGGTAAAATAATAATTGTTTGTCTATCTAAATAGAATACAATTAAGCCATCAATTTCTCTAACTAATTGGAAATTATTATATTTTAGTTTAAAAACTCTTTCCTCATTAGTTTGTTCTTTTGTTTCTTCTTTTGGTTCAGTTTTTTCTTCTGTAGAAGTTTCTTCATTAGCATCAATAGTCTCTAATTTTTCTTCGACTTTTTCTTCTACAATATTTTCTTCCGCTACAGCAGTTTCTTTTACTTCTTCTTTATTATCATCTGTAGTTGGCTTTGCATCTAATGACAAATTTTCATAAACAATTTCTTCATCATTGAAAGTCACTATTAGATGTGTTCTTTCAATTACTGGAAGATTATTTCTAAGTTGTTTTTTTATAAGTGGGAAAGACACAAAACTCCATAATGGAATAATAATTCCAAATGCGAAGCAAAAATAAGCTACATATGTTGTTTTTTGCTTACTTACAATCCAATAAATTCCTATTGCAATAAACATAACAGCAAATAAAATATCACGCCACATTTTTGATTTTATAAGAGCATATTTATAATATTCTAAATAATTTTCAAATTTATATTTAACATCAAATTTATACATTTCTTTTTCCTCCTAAACATTATGTAGTATAACATAACTTTTTATAAAAAGATATTTATTATTTTTCATTAATAGAAATATTTTCTTGCTGCATCCAATTATTATCAATTAAAGGATAAGAAATATTTCCATTTAAGATTGCTTTTTTTTCTTTGTTAAGCCTAATGACATCATTTAAATAAAATACACTACTAATTAATAATGAAACTGTTGGAAAGAAAAAAATACTAGTGAAAAAACTATCTTTATAATTAAAAAAACTAAGCATCACATTTTTTAAAATTATATTTAAGATTAAGAAAACTATTGTAATTATTAAATATAATATAAACGATACAAATAATTTAGTATGCATATAATTTTTAAAATTATATTTAGCAGTTTTATTACATTTTTGACATTTATTATATTTTAAGTAAGAATAATTATTTTCTTTAGATAGAGATAATATTCTATTAAAATCTTTTATTGCACTTTCTTTTAAAGAAGTCATAACTTCTTTTTTTCTATCTTCTTTTAATTCTAACTCTTCGATATTCTTATCAGATAATAACTCTTCTTTTGTTTTTATAATATCTTGCTTATAAATATTTTTATTTTTGCAATAATCACAAGTACAGGAATACTTAAAACTTAAGCAATATTCAAAAAATACTTTTTTATATTTAATATCATTAATCATTTTTTAAAACTTCTTTATAAACTTCTAAATATTTTTTAGCGCTTATATTCCAAGAAAAATCACATTTTTTTCCATTTTCAATAATAATGTTCCATTTGTCTTTTCTATTATAAATACTTAAAGCATAATATAAAGTATTTTTAAAAGATTCTACATTATAATCGTTAAAAGAAAATCCATTACCTTCATTTGTGTATTCATTAAATGGAATTATACTATCTTTAAGGCCACCGCAACTTCTAACAAGAGGAACTGTGGCATATCTTAAACAAATCATTTGTGCAAGGCCACATGGTTCAAACACACTTGGCATTAAAAACATATCACTTCCTGCATAAATTTGATGAGCAAGTGCATTATCAAATTTTAATACAGCGCGGAACTTTGTTGGGTATTTACAAGCAAAATAATTGAAAGAATTTTCATAATTTTTATCGCCTGAACCAAGTAAAATAATATTCAAATCGTGATTGACTAGTAATTCTTCCATAACTGCTAAAATTAATTCTATACCTTTTTGGCTAGCAAGTCTTGTTACTATACCAATTAAAGGACGATTTTCTTGATAGTCAAGGCCTAAAGAATTTAATAATTCTTTTTTATCTTTTTCTTTTATTTCCTTATAGTTTTCTAAACTAAAATTATATGGAATATTTTTATCTGTTTCTGCATTATATACAGAATAATCTATGCCATTTAATATTCCTTCTAATTTAAAGCTAAAATTTGTAAGCAATTGATCAAGGCCTTCACCATATTCTTTAGTAAGTATTTCATTTTTATATGTTGGTGAAACAGTTGTTACTTTAGAAGAATAAATTATTCCAAGTTTCATAAAACTTACTAAACTATCATTTCCATAAAAACTTTGTTCAATTGGTAACATATCACTTACATGCTCTCTTGCAAATTTTCCTTGATATTGTAAGTTATGTATTGTATAAATGACTTTACTTTTAGCAAAGAATGGCAAGTATTTATATTTACTTTCTAATAAAGCAGCAATAGGTCCAGTTTGCCAATCATGAGTGTGAATAATATTTGGTTTAAACTTTAAAAATAAGCACAATTCAAAAGCAGCAATGTCTAAAAAAGAAAACTTTTCTAAATCTAAATCATCATATATTTTATTATGTTTAAAATAAAATTCATTATCTAAAAAATAGTAATTCACATTATTTAATTTTAAAGTGTAGATTCCACAATATTGATGGCGCCAATTTACATCAACATAAATATAACCTAAATATTTCATCATTTTGCGATATTTTTCACTAATTAAACTATATAGTGGCATCACAACACGACAATCAACATGATCAAACTTATTTAAAGCTTTAGGTAAAGCACCCACAACATCGCCAAGTCCACCAGTTTTAGCAAATGGTTCTACTTCTGAAGATACCATTAAAATTCTTTGCCAACGCATATTATATTTCCGTTCCTTTTGGAACAACTACTGGAAAATCTTCTGTTCCAATTAATCTTTTGTTATCTCTTACTATACTTTTCTTATCGATAATGACATTTTCTAAATAAACATTCTCTCCAATATTATTTTGTTGCAATATAATAGAATTTTTTACCACACTACCTTTTTTAATAGTAACGCCTCTAAAAATAATACTATTTTCAACAGTCCCATCTATTACACAACCATCAGCAATAAAACTATTGCTAATTTTAGCATCTTGTAAATATTTTGTTGGAGTAGTATCTTTCTCTTTTGTATAGATTGAATTTTTATTTTTAAACAAATCTTTTCTAACATCTTCATTTAAAACACTCATATTAAAAGAAAAATAATTATTAATATTTGATATTTTCCTTGCATAAATAAAAGTTTCATAAGCTTTAATTTTTAATTTTCCAATATTTCTTCCTACAATATTGTTAAGATATCCTTTTTTTCCTCTAATTTTACTATTTTCAATTATATCGATTAATCTTTGACGAGAAATTAAAATAAAGCCAAAATATTTTTTTGTAGATTGAAAAGAATTGCCACCAATATCTACATTAGTTATATTATTATTTTCATCAAGAATTAAAAATGATTCATTTTCATCATTTAGTTCATCTTCTTGAGCTTCTTGACAAGCTACAGTAATATCATTTTGATTTTGAATATGGTATTCAAACATTTTATTAAATGTTGAATTACATATTATATTTGATTCGCTAAGCATAACGTAATCTTGAGTTGATCTTTTTAAAAATCCTAATACTCCATATAAAATATCAATTCTACTATCGGAAGATGAAGAATCTAGATTAGAAAATGGTGGAAATAAAGTAAGACCAAATCTTTTTCTGGCAAGATTCCATTGCTTACCGCTTCCTAAATGTCCCATTAATGAATGGTAATTGTTATGAGTAACTATAGCAATATTTTTCATACCACTATTGACCATATTTGAAAGCGTAAAATCAATAATACGGTATCTACCTGCTACTGGTAAAGCGCCTAGTGGTCTTACACTAGTAAGGGGGCCAACTTTTGCATAATGTGATTCCGCAAAGATAATTCCTAAAACATTTTGCATTATTTTTTACCTCCTTCTTTAACATTTTGTGTAACCATTGAAAGTTTTCCAATTCTTACATTTTCACCAATAGTAACTCCTGGTCCTATCAATGATAAATCATTACTACATATTTTTAAATTTGTAAATTCACTTGATTCACAGCCTTTGCTATTAATTCGACTACCTTTTTTGATAATAGCATCATCTCCAATTACTGCTTTATTAATAATAACATTATCT
>CAKPXW010000065.1 GCA_934202505.1 uncultured Bacilli bacterium
GTATCATATTAATGAAAAAAAGGAGGAAATCATAATGAATGATTTTATTATTACTACTGATTCTAGTTGTGATTTTTCATTAAATGAATTAAAGGAAATGAATGTTTTTCCATTACCATTTAAATATAATAATGGCATATCTTTTAAAGAAGATACAATGGAAGAAAAAGATTATAAAGAGTTTTATCAAAAGATGCGTGATGGAGTTGTTTGGAAAACAAGTCAAATAAACCCTCAAGAATATTATGATTTTTTTAAAAAATTATATGACAAATACCATTTACCAATTTTACATATTTCTTTAGGAAGTGGTGTTTCTAATACTGTAAATAGTTTAGCCATTGCAATTAATCTATTAGAAGAAGAAGGAATTATAGTTAAAGGAATTGATAGTAAAATTGCTTCTCTTGGTGTTGGTTTAATTGTATGCTCTGCTTGTGATTTAAAAAATAAAGGTAAATCTTTTGAAGAAACTTATGAAGAATTATTAAAACTAATCCCTAATGTTAATACTTTCTATACAACAAATACCTTAACATATTTTGCAAGAGGTGGTCGTTTATCTAAAGTAGAAGCTTTTTTAGGAAATGCTTTACGTGTAAATCCTATTTTAGATGTTAACCCTTCAGGTAATTTAAGAGTTATTGATAAATGTCATGGCTCTAATAAAACTTTAAAAAGATTAATTGCTAGAATTAAATCAACTGTCATTGATCCACAAGATCAAACTTTATTTATCACCCATGCTGATAATTTAGAAAGAGCCAAAGAAGTGGCTATTATTCTTGTTAATGAATGTGGATTTAAAAATTATAGATTAACTTTTATGGGTCCAATTATTGGTGCCCATGCTGGTCCTGGTTTAATTGCTGTTTTCTTTAAAGGAAAAGAAAGAAAAGAAAGCCCAAATTACTACATCCAAAAGTATGAAGCTTTAGAAAATATGAATATAAAAAACAGTTAAAGCTGTTTTTTTTTCATATTTATATGAAATACATATTTTAATTATTTATATGCTAAATTTTTCCATTATTTTGATAATGTTTACAAATTGTTTCAAAATATATATAATAATAATGATTAAACAAAGGAGATAAAATATGAAAAATAAATTGTTTCAATACACATTAATTTCAATGTTAGCGCTAACAATGACAAGTTGTGGTAAAGAAAAAGAAAGTACTAATCCTTCATCAAATTCTTCTACAACTCCAACAACAAGTGATTCTACTTCTGAAGATAATAGTAATAATAGTAGTTTTGAATTTCCAAGCTATACTCCTGATTCTTCAAGTTTGCAACCAGGCGTTGATGATTTAGATTCTATTCCAACTGAAGTAAAAGAATATCAAGGTAATATTGATTTACTTGTTTATATTCAAGGAACTGGTTCATCAAACGTTGATACTGATATTGGTTCAGCTAAATACACAGCAAAAGATGTTAACTATCATGAAAAAGCAAGATTCTATGCAGCTGCTAGAGCTTTTAAGAAAATTGCTCCTGGAATTAATATCAACTTATACTATTGTGATATTAATGCTTATGATGATTTCCTTATTCAATATAAAGAACAACAAGGCCATTATCCTCACTTAATGTGGGCCACTAAGCACGTTGTTGAAATGGTTCAACAAGGTATCTATACTGATTTAACTAAATATCAAGATACTGAATATTATGAATCATTCAATAAATACTTTATGACAAGATTTAACTATGGTGGGTTCCAAGGAGCTATTCCAATTTCTGCAGAACCTTGGGGAGTATTTGTAAATCTTGATTCACTTGACCAATATAATGTTGTAAATACAAAAGATACAGTAACTTATGAAGACTGGGTTGATAACTTTACTTGGGATAGTTTACTTGAAGCCGCAAGTGACACATATGAAGCTGGTAAACATGCTGGTATTTCTGCAATTGTTGACCATTTAGTATCTTATGCTGCTCCAACTGTTTATGATCAATTCTTACGTGAAGGAAAAGTTAGTTTAAATAATGAAGATATTAAAAACTTATTAACTCTTGAAAATAAATTAACTGAATATTCTTGTTGGGATTATACACAAGGCTATACAAGTAATTTACAAACTAAAGAAGGCTTTAATGATGTTCATACATGGTCTGGAACTAAAAACTTTGTAGAAGATAAATCATATACATTCTATGCTGAAGCTCCATGGGCATTACCAACTATTTCTCAATATATTACAACTCACGATTTAACAACAAGAGTTGACTATTTACCTTATCCACGTGTAAAAAATACTGCTGATGACACTTACTATGATTCTTATACTGGTATTGCAGTTGAAGGAATCGGTGTTGGAAATCTATGCCCAATCGTTGAAGGAAGCGAAAAATGCTATTCTTCAAAAGCTAAACTAGAAGAAAAAGTTGCTGCATACTTTGCAATGTTCTTATCTGCCGATATTCGTTCTATTCAAGAAAGAGCTAATCTTGAATATATCTATAATGATGAGACTTATGTTGGTTCTGTAAGCTTACCTTTAATTCAAAAGAACTATACATTTGCATGGCAAGATGATCCAGAAAGTACATATCCAAATCCATTAGATGGCACAGATTATGATGATAACTGGGAATATCAAATGGGCTTATGGTTTGATGTTTATAATGCTTATATAACTGAAACTACAACTGATGAAAGTGGTAAAGTTGTAAAAGCTAAAGCTGATGTTAAAAACTTTACTAACGTTACTTATGGTTTAACAAAGATTTTAGATTCTATTTATGGTGATAACATAACTTGTCTAAATTATTATAATGAGCCATTTGAAATTCCTGATGGTGCATCTACAAAGAACATTTGGAGAGATTGGCAAGAAAGATATAACACAGCTGATAATCCTTTAGGCTCTCCAACTTATGTAGCAGCAGTAAGTGCATTACTTGCTGATTGGGAAGAAGACATTAATAATGGAACTGAAACAGCTTGGGGTTTAATCCAAGAAATGTTAGATTCATGGTATGGCGAAGGCTATGATGTTTCTCCTGAAGGAAGAGCAAATAGAAACGACTATAGAAACTAAAAAAATTAATAAGGAAACTTCTTAAAAGGTTTCCTTATTTTTTTTATTCTTTATAAAGAAAAAGAAAGATTGTTAGTCTTTCTTTAATATTATTATTTTCAAAGATGTATATACAATATCTTATTTTTTGATGTACACATCGGTATCTTTTATAACTAATTGAGGAATAGTTTCTAGATATTTTTTTATTCTTGAATAGCCAAATTGTTCAAAGTCTATTTTTTGAGCAACTAATCTTTTATTTAATTCTCCCATATTTATTTTTTTACCACGACATTTATTAATGATATCTATTACTTTTTTATCCATAATTGATTTATCACTATTAACATTATTCAATTGAGCTACATAAATATTTTCTTTGCTTTCAGAAATTGTTAAGAAATTAAATTCTTTTCTAAAAAATTCTGGAGCTTTTTTATAGCCATAAGTTCTAACATCAAAATCAGAATTAACTTTTCTAATAGCATCAACAATAACTGATATTTGTACTCTGCCATTATATTCATTTAAAATATTTTTAACTAGTTCCTTTAGGGTGTCAGAAACTTTAGTTGTTATATCTGATTTTGTTCCCATAACTTCTTTATCAGTAAGTAAATTTTCAATATAAATAAAGGATGTACAAGAAGATCTTAAAGATTCAGGAGTAAGTTTTTTTCCAATTCCAATAACTTCTTTTCCTTCATTTCGCCATTTTCTTGCAAGTGAAGTATAATCACTATCTGAAGAAACAATTACAATGCCATCTAAGTATGACTTAGTATATAATAGTTCCATTCCACTAATAACAAGAGAAATATCCACAGAATTTTTACCAGTCGTAAAATTAAAAGTTTGCATTGGCGTTATAGAAAATTTTTTACATAAATCTTTCCATTTGGATTTATTATTTGTTGAAAAATCTCCAAATAAATATCTAATTGGTGTATCGCCATATTTGCTAAGTTCATTAAAAATTTCTTCCATTTTAGGAGTGGCATTTTCTGAATCAATTAATACACAATAATATTTCCCCATTATATTATTATCCTTTCATTATATTGTTTTATAAATTTCTTTTATTTCATTTTCTAAATCTTGTTGCTTTTCAAGCATTTGTTTTACAAGATGAAATTGTGTTCTAGCTCTAATTAAATTATGAGTTGGATAACTAATTTTAAAATACACATTGCCTTCGATATAATCTGTTAAAAAACGCATTCCACATTCATAGGTCATTAAAATTGCCCCTTTTACTAGATTATCAAGTTCAATATTTTCTATAGAACTTGCAACGGAATATAAGTATCCTTTAGCAAAATATGAAAATAGTTCTTCGCTAAATACAACTTTATTTAAATCTTGTTCATCTTCTTGTCCAAGATTACAAGCACTTCTTACAAAGTCACCAAAATCATAACAAATCGATCCTGGCATGATTGTATCTAAATCGACTAAACATAAAGGCTTTTTAGTTGCATAATCAAACATTATATTATTAATTTTTGTATCATTATGTGTAACTTTTAAAGGCATTTGCTTTTTATCAATTAATGGTTGAATAAAATAAGCAATATTTTCATGATTTATAACAAAATCTATTTCTTTTTCACAAGTGGTAATAATATTTGGGGTTGCCTCTTTTACTACATCTTTAAAATGATTAAGCCTATATGGTGTATCATGAAAATGTGGAATTGTTTCATATAATTTTTCTATTGGAAAAGATGCTAATAAATTTTGGAAAAAGCCAATAGCTTTTCCTGCATTTTCTAAAAGTTCTGGGTCAGTCGTCACATCAAATGATATACTACCTTCTACATAATGATATATACGATAGTAATTATTTGAACTTGTTTTCATAAATGTTTTTCTGTTTTGTGTTAAAAATATACGTATTATTTTATTTTTATAATTATCAACTTCAAAACTTTTAAGTAGCCTTTTCCCATATATTGAAACATTTTCAATATTAGCCATTAGTTCATCTGGATTTTTAAAAACATTGATATTTATCTTTTGCAATAAATATCTTTTTACTTTTTCACCTTGATCAAAATATAAAATATTTGTTGTATTAATATGTCCAATTGAAATATTTCTCATTCCTACATATTGTTCCATATTAAAGCCATAAGCATCAAATATCTCAAAAAGTTCCTTTTTATCCATTATAATATCTCCCTACATTAATCTAATTTTATCACATTCTTAGAAAAATTAAAACGGCTAAAAGCCGTCTTTGCAAAATATTTGATAAGCAAACTATAATCATTTATCTTGCATTATTATTTTATGCAATAATAATTGCTTTTATTCTTTATTATTTTGAAAATATGGTTTTAAATCATCAAGTTTATTAATTCTATATGTTGCCTTATATATTGGAAAAAATAAAATTGAAATTAATACTATTGTAACTATAGAAGTAAGTAAAGCTCCTGGTAATTTTCCAATAGAAGTTATTACTGCTGATTTATATGTTCCACCTGCAATCATTAAAAATAAAATTCTTAATAAAAACTCTCCCACTACATTTACAAAAACAGAAACTACTAAAGAAAAGATAAGACATTTAGAAACATCTTTAATTTTAAAAGAAATAATAGTAAGAAGTAATACGATAGCAAAAAGTATTGATGAAAAGATAAAAAGTAATTGCTTATCATTATTATTTATAAAAAGATAAATAGAATAACTATATAATATAGTTGTAAGTCCAAGGCAAATTGGAACAAGAACCTTTTTAGAAGTTTCCTTTTTAAGTAACATTCTAAATAATGATCCTACGATAAATCCCATTAAAAATTTCACTATAAAAGTTCTAATGTATGAAGTATATGGATACCCAAATACTAAATCATTTAATCCCATTCCTAAAGAACCTGCAAAGCCTCCTACTATACCACCGCATAGTAGCCCTGCTAAAATACAAAAGAAATTTCCTAAATGTACTTTACTTGTGCCAATAGGAATACTTATAATTGTTCCTATAAAACACAAAGCAGAAAATAAGGCAATGTATATCATTTTTATTAATATTCTTTCTTTTTTTGATGCCATTAACAACAACTCCTTTTAAGAAATTATTATAATTATATGCATTTTACTTACATAATATCAACAAAAACTAGTAAAAATATAGTAAATATTTATTTTATACTTTCTAAATATATATTTAATGGTAGTGTATAGTCTGTTTGAATAAAATCATATCCTTGTTTTACAAGATGTCCCCATCCTTGATTTACATCTAAAATTAAAGATGTATCATCTGAATGATTGGCATTAATTATATCATTGTCATCATACACAATCGCATTTGCCCATACAAGTAAACCTTTTTGATGCATTTTATCAACATATTCTTTAGTTGATACTTCATCATTATCACTATTAAAGATAACTTCAGTTCCAATATAATTTAAATTCTTTTTTTCTAAAAAATCGCTAACTTCATCTGTATGATAAACAAATACCATATAATTAAAATCACTAGCATATTTTTCTACACTATCAATATATTCTTTTTTAGCAAATGTTTTTACAATAACTTGTTTTTCAACATGACATTTTCTAATTATATTGCTTATTCCTTCAATATCTGTCCAGAATTTATCGACATTTATATAACATTTATCTTTTAAAAAGTTAAAGGCTTCTTCTAAAGTTGGAATTCTATATTTTGTTTTAACATCATCTTGATTAACAAGAAATAATTCCTTAACTTCATTAGAATTCATTGTTGATATTGATTTATCTATTTTTAAAAAAGTTTGCTCTTTTCCAGGGTGAAATACAAAATATACTCCATCTTTACTTTTGGATACATCCAACTCTATCACATCAGCTTTTTGATCTAGAGCAATTTTAAAAGATTCTAATGTGTTACAAGGAATATTTGCACCACTAACTCCACGATGAGCAACTACATATGGCTTTTTATTATTTAAAATATTCTCTTTGATGTTCTTATTAAAATCAATATTATTTATTTTCATGTTTCTCACTTTCTAATTTTAATATGCTTGTTTTATAATAATTTATTCTTGCATAGTCTTTAGCTGTTTTCATCATTCCAAAAAATGATGAATCGTTACTTGTACTTACTACAACTTTAGTTTGATTTACGCATCTTCTATTTACAACATTACATATAGTATCAATGTATTCTTTTCCAAATCTTAGAGTATCACCACTTATCATAAAAAGATTACATCCAATTAAATTAGATGCATTTATTATGAATGAAGCAACTACTTTAGCAGATTCTATAACTAATTCATGAATCTTTTGGTTTGATTTATAGGCTTCTAAAAATTGTTCAAAATTACATTCGCCAATTATTGGCTCGGCTTTTTCTAATAGCCTTATAATCGAACATAGTTGTGACATAGTATGATTTGGATAGACAAAGTTTCCTCCGATTTCGCCAGCATAACCTTCCCATCCTGTCACAATTTTTCCATCAATTAAAACACATGATGCAATACCATATCCAAGATATAGATATGTAGCACTATTGTATTTATTAATTAAAGAACCTTTTTCATATTCGCCAAGTGCCATAAAATGAACGTTATTTTTAATAATAATGTTACATTTAAAAACTTCTTCAAACATATCATTTAATTTTTTTTCAGGAAAATCTTTAAATTTCCCTGAAAACAAAATAGAATTATCAGGTCTTACTTGTCCTGGTATTGATAATACTAAAGATAATATATTATTCGAATAAGTAGGTAATATTTTATCCACTTTTTCTTTTAGTTCAACTATAATTTTTTGTATTTCTTCTACGTTTTGAACATATAGAGTTTCTTTCAAATAATAATCAATAATTTTTTCACCAGAAAAATTATAAACAATAACTCGATCATTGTTATGAGTAAAATCAACGCAAATATATATACCAATATATGGGTTTAAACTATATCTAATATGCTGCCCACCTTTTTTCCTTTTGTTTGTAATTTCAGCATTTTGAACAACCATATTTATTGCGCGTAATTGTTTAATTATTTTATTTACTGCCACATCACTAATATTAATTTTTGATGCAAGTTCTAAACATGACATAGGTTTTTCACTTAAAAGATTAGTAATAATATCTACATTATGTTCTCTTAAATTTTGTAAATTAATTGCTTTTTCTTCTAAACTCATGTTTTTTTCTCCTAACTATTTGATTTTTTCCATAATAGTAGCATTAGTATAACATGAAATAACTAATTTTGGGTCATTTAATTCATTTACGAATAATTCAATTGTATTGGGCCAAGGTCTTATTAAGTGATCGTTTGTTGTTACAATTACTAGATTAGTCGGTTCTAATGTTTTAATTATTGAACAACAAAATTTTGCATTTTGAATAGTAGAAACCGACTCTATCTCTGTAATAATAATTTCTTCGGGAATTCCTTTAGAAACTAAATATTCTTTCATATATAATGCCTCTGGCCTTGGATAATTTGTTGGGCCTCCTGTTAATATAACATAGTCTATTTTTTCTTCTTTATATAGCCTTAAAAATAAATCTAATCTTGTATACAATATTTGATTTATACTACCATCGTTCTCAAGTCTATAGCCTAACACTATTGCAACTTTTTTCATCTTTTATCACATCTACTTAGTAAATAGTAAACTCCTTTCTAGAAAGTTGATAAATAATTTTTAATAATATTTTTCTATTAATTCATCTATAATTTCATCAAATAAATTATTATCATGATAAAATGTTAAAATTGTATATCTACCTCTAACTTTGTAAGCATTATATATCATATCTTTAAAAATTTCTTTGCTTATATTTAAAGTTGAAAATTTGACTTTGCAATTCATCATAATAAGTAAATTTTTTATATTATTAATATCTGGTAATGTTTTAGCTAACTCTATAATTTTATCTTTTTTTGCAAATTCTTTTGAGGTGATTAAAAGATGTTTATAAAGATCTAGTGATATTAAACTTCCTAAAGCGACCGTAATTCCATGAGGAAAAACTGGTAATCCATTTTCTACAAAATACATTTCTAAAAAATGTGATTGATGGTGCTCACTACCACTTGCAGGTCTTGAGTTTCCACAAATTGCCATAGCGATTCCCGCATCAACTAATGCATTCATTAAAAATAAAATCCCATTTTTATTAAACTCAGCAATTAAATCAACATTATTTACAACTTTGTTTAATGAATTTTCCATTAAATCATATGCTTTTGTATTTATTTTTTCTTTATTTACAATATTACTTAATTTCCAATCAGTTAAGCAGGTATATTTTCCTATAATATCGCCAAATCCTGAAGAAATTAATATTTTAGGAGCAGTTACTAAAATATTTGAATCTATTAAAATGTCATGTGGCATATTAACAG
>CAKPXW010000066.1 GCA_934202505.1 uncultured Bacilli bacterium
TAGTATTTTCACTACTTACTGAATCAGTAGCTGGTTTATCACTATTAGAGACATTAGAATTGCAACTAACTATAGAAAGTAATAAAGATAAAGGTGTAATTAATTTTAATACTTTTTTCATAATAAACCTCCTATACTTTATTACATTCTTCAATTGCTTTTTTAAAGGCAGCTTCTACTGTGATATCATTTTTGCCTGATAAGGCAGAAGTTAATAAGTCACCTACTGCTTCACGTGCTTCAGAAGAGCCAATAAATGCAGGTGAAGTAAAATAATAATCTTTTTGAGCCACGCAAACTGTAGTTGATAATAAAGCAATATTATCTCCACCATCAGCTTTCTTTAATAGATTTGCATATACTTCATTTTCAGAGCATGATTTTAAAACTGGAGTATATCCTGAAGAAATAGAAAATTGACATTGGAATTCTACATTTGTTGTTAAAAATCTTGCAAGTAACCATGAAGCAACAACTTTATCAACATCATTTTTAGTATTTAAAATACAAACAGATGGTCCTTGTTCGATAACTTTTTTATTATCTTCATCCATTTGTGGAATTGTTGTAATTCCAACTTCCCATGGATAAACGCCATTTACTTTTTCAGGTCTTTGATAAGTTGCACCTGCTGATGAACCAATTGACATATATGAACGGTTTTTATCTGCTAAGAATAATCCTGATGTATAAGCTCCATATAAATCTTTTGTTGTAACCCAACCATTTAAATACCATGTTTTTAAGGTGGATACAAAAGCTTGGTTTACGGCATTATCAAATAAATAATGAGGTTCACTAGCACTTGTATATGGACTTCCCATTTGTTCGCACATTGTGATAAACCAGTTAGAAGATGAATCATAACCTAAAGGAGTTGACCCTGGATCAATTTCTTTAATTTTTTGGCATACATATTCCATAGATGAAACATCTTTATCACCTTCTGAAAACCAGTGATCTGGAACAGTTAAATTGTTTTTTGTAAAGAAAGTTTTATCATAATATAAAACTTCTGTTGATTTTGAAAATGGTAGACAATGCATTGTTTTATCATCAATGACATATCCTTCATTCCAATAAGCATCTACAAAGTCATTAATTTGAGTTTCATTTAAACCATAAGTTAAAGTCCCATCAGCATTTGTTTGTTGATTATAGATAAATTCATTTAAATCAACTACTACTTTTGCTTTATTATATTTAGCAATATGATCTGGATAGCAATATGCAATATCACAATCAGATTTTTTGGAAGAAATTTCTGTTACTAATTGATTGGAAATATCATCATATGTACCAATTTGACGGTGTAATACTTTAATATTTGGATAAATTTCATTAAAATCATCTAAATACAAATCAAGAACTCTTTGTAGATTATCCCCCATTGTATGATAGAAATTGATTTCAATTTCTTTATTTGTAGGGAATGTATAATTTTCTGGCAATATTTTTGTAGTCTCTTCTGAAACTGAAGTTTGACTGCTTCCATTCGAGGAAGCAGTACTTTCTTCAGTGTTTGTTATATTTGAATTGCTAGTATTTGTACTATCATTATTGTTATTACATGATGTAATCGACAATGCAAATAAAGCTGTAAGTAAAATATTTCTATAATTATTATTCATATTAAGAATTTGCAATACATGCAGCTACTGCTTCTTCAAATAATTGTTCAATTGTTTTATCATTTGTTGAAAGAGCTGCTACTAATAAATCCCCAACTTGATCACGTGCTTCAGAAGAGCCAATAAATGCAGGTGATGTATAATAATAATCAACTTGCTCCATACATACTTTAGTAGATAAAGCTGCTACTCCATCGCCACCATTTGCCTTAGCAAGATGAGCTTTGAATGTATCATTATTCATAACAGATTCAATAACTGGAACATAACCAGATTTAATAGAAAATTCAGCTTGGAAAGCAACAGAAGTAGTTAAAAATTTAGTAAATAACCAAGAAGCTAAAACTTCAAGATCGTTAGTACCTTTATTAAAAATACAAATTGAAGGTCCTTGAGAAATAACTTTTTGATTGTCCTCATCCATTTGTGGAATTGGAGCAATTCCTACTTCAAATGGATAATTTCCATCTTCACCTTTTGTAGGTCTTTGATGTGTTGCACCAGCAGATGAACCAATTGACATATAAGAATGTGTTTCACCAGCAGTTACATTAGTAAATAAACCAGATGTATAAGCACCATAAATTTGTTGAGTTGTAACAAGACCTTCTTGATACCAAGTTTTAAAATCTGAAACAAAACTTCTATTTACAGTATTATTAAATAAGAAATGATTACCAGTTGCACTAGTATATGGGCTTCCTAATTGTTCACACATTGTGATAAACCAGTTTGCTTCTGAATCATATCCTAAAGGAATTGAATTTGAATCAAGTTGTTTAATCTTTTTGCATACATATTCCATAGAAGTTGTATCATTATCAAATTCTGAAAACCAATGAGTAGGAACTTCTAATCCATTTGCATCAAAGAATGTTTTATTGTAGTATAAAACTTCTGTTGATTTTGAAAATGGTAATGTATACATTGAACCATCGCCAAATTGTAATCCTTCTTGCCAATATCCTGGAACGAAATCATCAATTTGTTCTTGTGTTAAACCATATGTTTCATCGTAAATTAAATTTTCAAGTTTTACTACACGTTTAGTTTTATTATATAAAGCAACATGATCAGGATAGCAATAAGCAAGACTTGGACCTTCTCCTATTGAAAGTTCAGTTTTAACTTGATCTCTTACATCATCATAGCCACCAATTTGTTGATGTTTAACTTCAATATTTGGATATATTTCATTAAATTCTTCAATAGCTGGTTCTAATACTTTTTGTAAAGAATCCCCCATTGTATGATAGAAATTAATAGTTACTTCTTCATTATTATATCCACCTTCTGGAATCTTATAATCAGCCAAAGTATCTTTAGAAGGAGTTTGGCTTGAAGAATCAGATGGTGTTGTAGATGAGTTATCTGATGGATTAACACTTGGAGCTTCTGCATCTGATGGAGTAGTACTAGTTGTTCCTGATTCAGATGGCTTTACAATTGGTTGCTCTGATTGTTCTGTAGAGCCTTTAGTACTAGAATCTCCAGCATTTGCACCACAAGATGCTAATAACGTTGACAAAGATAAAGCTAATAATAAATTTTTTTTCATTTTCTTTTCCTTTCTTTTTTAACCTTTAATACCTGATCTTGATACACCAGCCATAATGTATTTTCTTAAGAAGATAAATACTAAAAATAATGGTAATGATACAAGAGCAACTGCCGCCATTTGGACTGGATAATTTGTTTCATCCGTATTATCCTTAAACGCAGTACGCAAACCATTTGTAATTAAATGGTGAGCTTTTGATGATGTAACCAAACGAGGCCATATATAGGTATTCCATGCACCCATCATTTTCAAAATTGTAATTGAAACTAGAGTTGGCATAGATAAAGGTATCATAACTTTTAATAAATATTTCATATCTGATGTACCATCAACTTTTGCAGCAAGGTACAATTCATTTGGGATTTGTAAAAAGTTTTGTCTAAGTAAATAAATATAAAATACAGATACCAAGAATGGAACTATTAATACAGTATAAGTATCTTTCCACCCAAACGCTGATACAGTGGCATAATTAGTGATAGTAAATAATTCACCAGGTATCATCATTGTTGCAAGCAAACCAGAAAATAATAGAGTTTTCCCTTTAAATTCAAGTCTTGCAAAAGCGAAAGCACATAATACAGTAATAACTAGAGATAATATTGTTGAAATAATTCCAACATAACAAGTATTAATAAATAATATTCCAAGGTTAGCTGTAGAAAAAGCATCAACATAGTTGCCAAACTTCAAACTTCTTGGAAAAAATGTTGGAATTGGTTCTTTATATTCTGCAAGTGATTTTAAAGAAGAGTTAATCATCCAATAAAATGGGAATAAGATAATAACTGCTATAAATACTAAGAAAATATATACTAATATATTAATTATTATTTTAGCAATTTTAGCATTACGTTCTACTTCTTTTATATCGTTTTTTGCATAATCGATTTGTTCTTTATGAAACATTTTTTTGAATTTCCCATTATTAGAAGTTTCTTTTAAATTACTAGTTTCGATATTTTCACTCATAATTTTACCTCCTAATAATGAACTTTCTTCTTACTAACATATAAGTTAATAAGTGTAACTAACATAATAATTGCAAATAGAATTAAAGCAGCAGCTGAAGCAACACCATATGAATCTTTTGAAATTTGATCATAGATATATCCAACCATTGTATTCATAGTGCCTTTTTGACCAGCAGCCCCCATTTTTTCGCCAAATATACCAACTATACTTGTATATTCTTTAAAACCACCAATAAAAGCAGTAATTACAACGTAAGCAATCATTGGAGAAAGAAGTGGTACTGTAATTCTTCCAAAAATAGTAACTCTTGATGCTCCATCAATTTTTGCGGCATCATAATATTGTTTATTAACTGATTGCAATCCCCCAAGTAAAATTAAAATTTTAAAAGGTAAAGCATTCCATACAATATAAATGACCATTACAGTCATATTAGCAGTTTTAGAAGATCCTGCATTAATCCAGTTAACAGGTTTTGCACCAAAGGCTGTTAAAATATTATTTACAATACCCATAGATGTAGCTTTATAACCATATTCGACTTGTTCAATTTTAATGAAGTCACTCGACATTAAAAATTTTTTTATTCTTTCCAAATCTTCAGGGCTAACAGTAAGTATCGCTTCTTCATTTGTTACACTAATAGCTAGTATAGCTGCATCATTAGCACCATTTTCAGCACAAACATAATCAAATAATGTTTGTCTTTGGATAGAAATAGCAACATTTGTATCAAGATTTGCAAGTTTAATAATTTCTTTAGCTATAGCTCTATCTATGCCACAACTATTTGCAAATTGACCAAAAGTAAATGTACCTTCTGCCGTATACGTTGTTTGAATATATCGATTAAATAAATCATCAATATTTCCTTCATAGATATCTACACGCACTGGTGCATAACCTATCATATTAAACATCATAGCAAATACCATTCCAATTGCAATTGAATTGGTAACATATGGCAAGAAATAAATAGTTTGGAAAACTTTAGAAAAATGAGGAATATTATTTAAAAATACAGCAATAAGTAAGGCAATAAAACATGATAGTGGTACAGTTAATACTGTAAGTAACATAGTGTTTGAAAGACATGTTTTAAAGTCGGCATAAGTGATAACATCAACAAAGTTTTTAAATCCTACTTTCCAAGATGAATCACCGCCAACATTTTCAAGTGGTGAATAGCCTTCAAGAAAAGCAAGTCTTACGGTATTGAAGATTGGATATACAGTAAAGATAGCAAGAAGCACAAGTGCTGGAGCTAAATATATCCAAGCTTTCCATTTATGCTTAGTATCAACCATAATTATTTACCTTCTAAATATATTCTTTCTTCTGTTTCGACATTAAAGATAAATACTTTATGTGGTTTTAAAGAAAACTTAACAATCTCTTGATCTTCACGAATTTTAATATCAGAGTCAACTATTGATCTAATAATTGGAGATTCTGCAACAGCATTAGTAGAAACAATTGAACTATCTCTTCCCATTACTTCTACGCTTTGAACTTTACAAGTAAGTGGACCATTATCGTCAACAATGAATCCTTCAGGACGAATACCGACATAAACATCTTGATCAGGGACATTAGCTTCCATAACATCTTCATTTCCAATAAATAATCTATTATTTTTTACAGTACCCTTAAATACATTAATAGGTGGTGTTCCTAAAAATTTAGCAACAAATAAATTATTTGGATTATCATAAACTTCTTGTGGTTTATCAATTTGTTGAATAACTCCAAGTTTCATAACTACAATTAAATCTGAAATTGACATTGCTTCTTCTTGGTCATGTGTTACGAAAATAGTAGTAACTTTTGTATCACGTTGGATACGTTTGATTTCTTCTCTTGTTTGTAAACGCAAACGTGCATCAAGATTTGATAATGGTTCATCAAGTAGTAATACACTAGGCTTTTTTACAAGAGCACGAGCAATAGCAACTCTTTGTTGTTGTCCACCTGATAATTCGCTTGGTTTTCTATCAAGTAAATTATCAATTTGAACAAGTTTAGCAGCATTTAATACTCGTTCAAACATTTCTGACTTAGGACATTTTTGATTTTGAAGTGGAAACATAATATTTTGCTTTACTGTCATATGAGGATATAAAGCATAATTTTGGAATACTAATCCTACTCCTCTTTTTTCAGGTGGTAAATCTGTAACGTCATCTTCTCCGAAGATAATTTTGCCTGAAGTTGGCTTTTGTAAACCACTTAGCATATAGAGTGTAGTTGATTTACCACACCCAGAAGGGCCAAGCAAGCCAATTAATTTTCCATCTGGAATTTCAAAGTTGAAATTATTTACTGCAATAACTTCTTCTCCGTCTTTATGCCTAGATGGGAAAATTTTAGTTAGGTCTTGTAATACGACTTTCATAAATCTGGAATAAACCTCCTTAAATGGTTTAATACTATTTTACATAACAAAAAATAGTACCTTTATGTATACATAAATATGATACCACAAGTTAAAAGATTAGAAAAGAAAAAAAAGAAAAAAAGGGCCAAATGGCCCAACCTAAAGAGAAAATAATTAGGGAGAATTACTTTTTCTTAGATTTAACAGCTTGAAATGATAATAATTCTTTTAGTTGAATATTATCTTCACATAGCAAAATATTAAACACATATCCAAGTTTGTCTTTAATATTTTGTCCATAATAATAAAACATAAAGTTATTATATACATCATTTGCATATGCAAATAAATCATTACATAAGTTTTCAATTGCCTCTACTCGTGTTTTCCCAGTAGATGAAATATCAAATAAAGGAACTTGCAAAATTACTTTTTCATTTTTATCCGAAATTGTTTTTACATCAATTTTTAAATCAACTAAAAAAACTTTTAATAATGATTTTTCTATTAATACAGCTTCATATTTTCTTTTTTTTAAGATAATTGGCTTTTCATGAATAACACCATCAAAAAAAGTTGACATATCTTTTCTAGCATCAGTTACATTTATCTTGTTCATATTGCACCTCAATATCGTTTATATTTTAATACATTATGTACATAAAGTCAATTAAATGATTAAAATATATTATTAATTTATTGCTTTTTTTATATATAATGTACATTTATTGACAAAATAAATTAAAATAGTAAAATATATCCGTTATGAAAGGAAAATAGTAATATGAATACATCAATTAAAGCATATATTAAAAAAATGTTGTGGATTTCTTTCCCTATAATACTTTCTCAAATATTTTTAAATCTTGCATCTCTACTTGATACTTTAATGGTTGGTCAATTAGATGACATTACAATATCTGGAGTATATGTTGCAACTCAAATTTTATTCGTAGTAAATTTAATGATTTTTGGTGCTATTGAAGGAAGCTCGGTTTTCTTTTGTCAATATTATGGAAAAAATGATGAAGATAGTATGCAAAAAATGTATAAATTAAAATTTATTTTTTCTCTAATTGTCTCTTTAATTATTACAATATTGCTTTCATTTCTTAAAAAGCCTTTAATATCTTTATATGTTAATACCACTCAAGAAATTGAAGTTGCCACTTCTTATATAAATATTTTAATATTTTCAATTATTCCCTATGCAATAACTTGTTGTATTTCTACTACTTTAAGAGAATATCATCATTCTTTACCACCAATGTTTTTTTCATTTATCGGTACAATTATTAATTGTTTTATAAATTATTTATTAATTTTTGGAAAATTTGGTTTTCCAAAACTTGAAGGTGTTGGCGCAGCTATTGGAACAATTACTCAAAGAATTTTAGAAATGATTTTACTTATTGTATATGTAAAAAAGAAAAAATATCCGTTTTCTAAAAATTTCGTTAAAAAGTTATCTTTAGAAAAAAATCAACTAAAAAAAATAATTTTAAAATCTATTCCTTTGTTTATAAACGAAAGTGGTTGGGCCTTATCACAAACTGTATTAGTATTAATCTTTACAAAAGTTGATTCTATTGCTACTTCCGTATTGCCAATAGTACAAACAATTTTTAATTTATTATTTGTATTTTTACTTGGACTTGGAAATGGAATCACTATACTTGTCGGTAATTCAATTGGAGCAAATGATTTCAAAAAAGCTCAAAAAGAAGCTTATATTTCCTTAATAGTAACTTTATTAATTGGTATTTTCTTAGGAATATTATTATTCATACTTGCTGGTGTTATTACTTCATTCTATAAAGGTATTAATGAAGATGCTAGAAACCTTGCCACTTATTTTATAAAATTTAATGCATTTTATTTATTAATTAATGGTGTGAATACTTGTTTGTTTTTCTTATTAAGAGCAGGAGGAAGAACAGAAATTGTTTTCATATTTGATTCTTTTTATTGTTGGATTATTTCAATTCCTTTTGCCCTATTATTATATAAAAGTACCTCACTAGAATTAAAAGATTTTTATCCTATTGTATACTTAATTGACATAATTAAAACAATAGTTGGATTTTCCTTACTAATCTTTAAAAAATGGTATAAAAACTTAACCATAAATCAAGAAAAAACTCCATTAATGAGTAAATAATTGAATTTTTATTTTCAACTATTTTCATTATTGGAGTTTAAAAAATTGTCATAAGTATAGGCATAATATAAAACATCTACTATTTGATTATGCATATGTACATTATTTAATAAAGTATAAGCATATTGGAAACAATTTTTTTCTAATAGTTTTATACTATAAGTGTTTTCTTTAACTACCCTAGCAAAAATTACATCTGGGTGGTAATAATTAAAAGTATAATGAATAAATATAGGTAAAATTTCACTCATTACATGTTGATGGTGAAATTTTTCATTAATAAGATATCCTATTTCACATTGGTTATTATTTTTAAAAAAAGTAAGACTAATGGAACCAATTACCTTTTTTGATATTTTTTCAACTATAGAAAAATTAATACATTCACCTATATAAAAAGATCTTATCATATTAGTAATTGTCCTTTTTGCATCTTTTATAGAGTTATATGGTTCAAATGTTAGATACTTAGTAACTATGTTACTAGAGCATAACTCATAATAGTCTAAATAATCATTATAATCGACAATTCTAATAGTAAATCTATTGGTAGAAAAGGAAAAAGGATTAATTGTTTGAAACATTATTTATTATCACATCCTGAACAGTTATTGCTTTCTTTCCCT
>CAKPXW010000067.1 GCA_934202505.1 uncultured Bacilli bacterium
TTTTTGTATTTCCCTTTTTATATCATTTAATCTTGAAGGTCTATGTACCATAAAAATTCTACCTTCTTGCTTTAAATTATTATCAAAGGAATAAAATAATGACTTTAATGTTAAAAAATGTTCATGCCTTGCCATTTTTATATTTTCATTAATATTCTTTTCTTTTTCATCTTTACTATCAAAATATGGAGGATTAGCAATAATAATATCAAACTTTTTTCTATTTTTATAAGAAGAAAAATCTTTATGATAAAAACAAGCTTTAATATGATTTATTTTCATTGTCTTTTTAGCATATTTTAAAGCTTTTTTATTTATATCAATACCATACAATTTACATTTAGCTTTTTTGGCTGCATAAACAAGTAAAGCGCCATTATTTGTGCCTACATCCAATACTCTATCATTATTTTCAATTTCTATAAATTCACCCAAAAAGCATGTATCACTATTAAAATGATACATATCATACCCTTGGCAAACCTTCCAATCTTTGTGATTTTTCAAATAATCAATTCGATATTTAGTCATTATATTTATTCATTATCAAATTGCCAGAATTCGTATTACAAACAATTCTTAACATTCCATTTGAATATTCGTATAATTTGTCTTCTTTAAATTCTGATTTATATTCACCATTTGTACTATTAAATGCAATTTTATATCCTAAAATATTTTCATTTAAATCGACTATGCAATCCCCTGAATTACTATTAATAGTTATTTGTTTAGTGGAGTCATTTAACTTTAAATAACTATTGCCAGAATTTGTGATTATATCAATCATTGAACTTTTACAAAGCGCAGTTGATATTTTTCCACTATTTGTTTCTATATTTAAATCACAACAACTAATATTTTCTAATTGAACATCTGCACTATTAGTTTTAATATTTATTTCGTGAATAACATCGATATTAGAAATATTTACCCCATTTCCTGAAATTGTATTAATATCTAAACTATATAGACTAGTTTCATTAGGAATTAAGACTTCTAAATTTTTGCTTCTAAGCCCTACTAATGTAACATTACTGGCACAATAATTTATGTCAAGATTTTTACTTTCATCATATTTAATTCGTGCTTTAAATTCATCTTTAATTGTCGAAGAAGCAGTTTCTTTTATTTGTATTTCTTTTACACTTGTAGATTTTTTTATAATAATATCTCCACTCATCCAATCAATTGATAAATTTTGAATTTCTGTGAAATTTTCACAGTTAGATGAAATTAATTCTCGATAATCAGCATCATTATATTTTTTAAAATATGATACATCACATGACGATAAAATAAACATGCTAAATAAAATTAATAATTTTCTTTTTTTCATATTTTTTCTATTAATTATGAATTAATTCAACCTTTCCTCCAAGTCCTTTTATTTGTTCAAAGAACTTATCATTTATAGAATAAACAGCTTGAGCATCTTTTATAATAATTGGACTATTAGATAATAAAGCAAGATAAGAAAGAGCCATAACAACATATGGATTTTTGTTTGTTTCTACTTGTTTTTTAAGATTAACACTTCCAGGTTTAATTACAACATCATTAGCGATAAAACTATATGGTAATTCAAGTTTAGTAAAAATCCCGTTCATTAGTTTTATTACTTCTATAACTTCTTTATTATCTATTTTTATATTATAAAGTAAAGTGTCATTTTGGTTAATAGTTCCATAAACATATAAAAACGGAATTATATAATTTGTAGTTGAAACATCTATTTTATTTAAAAATTGATTTTTTAATTTTATTTTCCCTTTAGACAAAATAAATAAATTCTTTTTATAGATATCTAAGATTTTATGAATATCAAAGGTAAAAGAATTACTATAATTTAAAAGTTTAATTTTATTTTTATGTTTTTTATCTTCTTTAAATTTATTTAATAATAAAGCCATAAAACATATATTTAAAGGATCATTTTCAACTGTATATACACAAGAATTATATTTTTGGTAACCTTCAATTTCAAAAACCATTGAAGATGGATGTTTTACTTCTATCTTAAATTTTCTCATTAATTTGCTTATAGCCAAATAATCATCAAAATTATTAACAGGGGCATGAAGGCAAATAGAATTTTTACCTCTTATAAAAGGAAAGGCAAGCAAAAAACCCGCTGCCATATAAACATCTTCTTTTCCTTGTAAATCTTCTTTAAAAGTAGTTAATCTTTTTTCAATTCTTATTAAATTTTCAAATTCAATATATGTTACTGAATTATTTTCAAGTTTTTCTAAAAAAGGATGTAATTCTTGGATTGTTTTTTTATTTGCTTTAATTCCTACTGGCTGAGCAAATGTTGATAATAAAGGTATCATAAGTTTGGCAGTTATTGAGCTATCGCCACACTCAAAAATTGAACTATTTATATTGATGATTCTTTTTGCTTTTTCTTCATCATCTTTATTTGAAAATCCAATAACAATTAATGCATCTTTCTTTTTATATATAGTTGCACCAATTTGTTTACACCAAGAAATGGTAACATCAATATCTGAAGAAGAAGCCACATTTTTTAAGACACTTTTCCCCACTGCAAGTGATGCACAAATAATTGCTAAATGTGATGCAAAAGTTGAAGGAAAAACATTTACTTCATTATTTATTTTCTCAAGTGGATATATTTTTGCCTTCATTTAGACCCCTCCATGATATTACACTATATGTTATTATAGCAATTAATGATAAAAATGTCATTTTTTTTAAAAAAACTTTTTTTTATTGTTATATATTTATTAAAAATATATAATGATAGTTAAATTAATAATATTCATTAGGAGGTATATAATGCTACAAATTAGAAATATTACAAGAACATTTAAAAGTGGCGATGAAAAAATTGTAGCTTTAAATAATATAAGTATTGACTTTCCTGATACAGGTTTAATATTTATTGTTGGAAAATCAGGTGCTGGAAAATCAACTTTACTAAATATACTTGGTGGCCTTGATATTATGGATGAAGGCGAAGTTTATTTTGATGGTGAATCAACAAAAAATTATACATCTAAAGATTTTGATACTTTAAGAAACTATAAAATCGGCTTTATTTTCCAAGAATTTAATCTTCTTGATGATGTATCTGTTTATGATAATATTGCTATATCTTTAAAAATGCAGGCTAAAGGTCACGATGTTACTACTATCGATGAAGCTTTAAAATTAGTAAATCTTGAAGGCTTAGGCTATCGTAAAATTAGTGAATTATCAGGTGGACAAAAGCAAAGAATAGCTATTGCTAGAGCTTTAGTTAAAAATCCTAATATTATTTTAGCTGATGAACCTACTGGTGCTCTTGATAGCAAAACTGGATTTGAATTAATGTCCTCACTTAAAACTCTATCTGAAAAAAAACTTGTTATTGTTGTATCTCATGACTATGACATGGCTTATTACTATGCAGATAAAATTATATTTTTAAATGATGGCAAAATAACCAATATAAAAAATAGACTCGTTAAAAGAAAAGAAGACAACATTACTATTTATGGTAATTGCATTTTAAAAATATCTAGTGGTAACAAATTTGATAATCCTGATGTGTTTAATAAATTACTTCATCTAGAGCATGATAATTGTATTTGCATAACTCCTATTCCTGAAAACATTACCATTGCTCACCCTGAAGAATATAATGAAATATTTAAGGCTGAAGATTATAAATTACAATTTGCTGATACTGATTATCAAAATTTAAAAGAAATTAAAAGTACCAAAGAAAATATTAAAAGCAGCAAAAAGAAAGCCAAACTAAAATTTAGTGAATGTCTTAAAATGGCTTTTAATTCCTATAAAAAAAGTATTGGAAGAATTATATTTTTGCTTTTATTTACAATTATTTCAATTTCCTTACTTGGTACTTGTCTATCACTTGCCATAACAAGTAAAGAAAAAGTTATAGCCAACACTTTAATTAATAATGATATTTCTTTAGGAATTATGCAAAAAAAAGACACTCAAGAATTCAATGATAACGATTTAATTACCTTAAATGACAAGTATTCTAATACCTCTTTTGCTATGGGAAAAACTATTGATATTGCTTTTGGTCAATCAATAAATGCAAATAATTCGCCATTTGCTATGGGCAAATTTACTGGAATAGTTGAATGTGATGATATATCTTCTTTAAATTTAAAAATAATTGAAGGAACAGGAACTTTCAATGAGAATTCAATTGAAAACCTAGATATTATTATTTCTGATTATGCCGCTTATGAACTTCAAAGGACTGGATATTATGGAAACAACATTAATGGTTATTATTCTATTAATAAGCCAAGAAATAATAAAGAAATAATTGGAACTTCAATCTTATTAAGACAACAAAATTATAAAATAATTGGTATATTTGATACAAATTATGAAAACTATTTATCGTTGTTAGTTGATTCTACTTATAATAATAATGCTTCTACTAGTAATGAAACAGATGCCTCTTCCTTAGAAACATTAAAAAATTATTATTATTCTAAAATTATTGCTCCTAAAGGATTTTATAAAAATATGTATTATACTAATTCTACAGCAGCAGAAAAAGAACTTTATTCAGTTTATTCAAAAACTGTAGAAGTATATGATGTAGCAAATAATGATTATGCTATAAGTAAAAAAAATATTTCTTATTCAAACTTTACTGATTTTTCTACTTTTAATAATACAAATTGTTCTATTGTTTATGAAAAAAGTGAAAATTATTTAAAACACACTTTGGAAACTGGTGGATTAAAAAATAATCAAATTGTAATTAATAGTGATTTGCTTTCCCAAAATGGAATAGATATTAGTTCTTTAGAACAAATAGAAAGATTTGTGGATACTTTATCTACTTTATATGTTGCCAAAATAGATGGAAATTTAAATCCTATAAATACAGTATATCAAGGATTATTTGAAGTTGTAGCCATTGTTCACTTCAATGATTCGGTATTAGAAAAGATTTTCTTTTCCAATGATATGGTAAATTCTTTAGAAAGTACAAAGTTTAATTTTAATCAAATGTTATTTTCATTAAATGGAACTCTTTACTCTTATGAACATTTAATAAAGAAATTAAATGAAGATTATGTTGTAATAAATATTGATGGAACAAGTTCTATTTCCAATGCTTCATCTATCGATTCCATTAAAACTATTTCCTTAATAGTATCTGGAATATTTATGATATTTTCTTTCCTAATTATTTTAAATTTCGTATCTAATAATGTAAAAGCCAGGAAAAAAGAAATTGGTATTTTAAGGGCAAATGGAGCTAGAAAAAAAGATATTCTTAATATTTTTATTATCGAAGAAGGAATTTTGGCTTTAGTTATTTCTTTAGCTTCAATTGCCATAGTTTATAATCTTTCGAATATTTTAAATAGTATTTATGGAAATATTAGTATTGGAATTCAATTAATAGTTTTCGATTTTATTATTGTCTTAATAATTCTATTTACCACTTTAGCATTAATATCTTTGGCAACTATAATACCAGTTTTACAAATTGCTTCTTTAAAACCAATTGATGCAATTAGAAATAATTAAAAGGAGGTAAGTATATGCTTGAAATAAAAAACATTTATAAAACTTACACTTCAAAAAATGGAGTGTCACTTAGAGCTCTTGAAAATATTTCTTTAAAATTTGCAAAAACAGGAATGGTATTTATCTTAGGAAAATCAGGATCTGGTAAATCAACTTTATTGAATATGATTGGTGGCCTTGATAACTTTGATCGAGGTGAAATCTATTTTCAAGGGAAAAAATTTAGCGATTTTTCTAAAGAAGATTTTGATTATTATCACAACAAATGTTTAGGCTTTGTTTTTCAAGACTTTTGTTTATTAAACAATTTGACTGCTTTTCAAAATGTTGAACTAGCACTTTCCTTACAAGATAAAAAAGATAACCAAGCCGTTTGCAATGCAATGGAACGCGTTGACGTTCTTGATATTAAAAATCGAAAAATTAACGAATTACCTGGTGGAATAAAACAAAGAATAGCAATTGCAAGAGCAATAGTAAAAAAGCCACAAATTATTTTAGCAGATGAGCCTACTGGCGCACTTGATAGTGAAAATTCTATTGAAATTATGAGACTTTTAAAAGACTTATCTAAAGATCACTTAGTAATAATCGTTACACATAATCGTGATCTTGCTTATGAATATGGTGATAGAATCATTGAAATTCGTGATGGGTTTGTTTTAAAAGATATTGCAAGGAATGAAATTGTCGGTAATAAAATTGATAAAACAATAATTTATTCTTCTTCTTTGCTTTATATTCCAAAAGATAAAAAAATGACAGAAGATGATGTCAATGAAATTAATTCAATAATGTCTGAAAAAAGACAAGATTATTATTTCTTAATTGAACAAGATAAAAAAAGAGTTGCCTCTTTATATCCTAATTTAAAAGAAGTATTTATTGATGCATCATTAGGAAATCAATTCGTACCATATGAACAAAATGATATAGATTTAATTAAACAAGAAGAAAAAGAAAAATTATTTTTACCTTTTTCAAAAAGTATTTCTTTTTCATTTTCACTTTTAAAACAAAGAATTAGTAAATTGCTTCTTTCAATATTAATTACCATTTTTATTGTTACCATTATGGGCGTTCTTACTAATTTTTCCACTTATTCTTTTTCAAAAGCAGTTGCTGCTTCATTAGAAGGTGGAGACTTCAATTATTTAGATGTCTCATCATGTTTTACATCTTCTGATCCGAACTATCGAATTCAACAAAGAGATTTAGATAAAATGGATGAATTTGGTCTTTCCTATTGCCCTCGCTATAATCAAACATTAAAAATTAGTGGAATAAATAGTTTAGATTCATTATTCCCAGAAGGAAAAATCAAAGGATTTATTGTAACTGATGACTTAAATAAATTAGGCATTAGAAACTTATATATTAAAAATAATATTACTGATGAAGATAAAATAAATGGAATTTATATTTCTTCTATAGTTGCCAACACATATTTAAAATACAATAATACTTTTAAACAAATAATAGATATGGTTGGTCAAACTATATTAATTTCTGGAACTAGATATCAAATATTAGGAATTTTTGATGCTAATTATGAAAAATATCAAAATTTAAATAGTAGTACCAATACTTCTTTGAAAAATGAATATGATAAGTTAGCTGATGAATTATATTTAAGATTAATTGTAAGTAATTCTTTTATGGATAATTATATCAATAATAAACCATCATTTTCTTATTCTAAAGGTGAAGTTAATTGTGTAATTCCATCATTATCAAATGCTGATCATAATATTGGAATAAATTCTATTGTTTGCAGTGTTGATGACTATGAAATTGTTAGTAGTAAATTATCAGAAATTGCTTTTTTTGATGAAAATGGAAAAAAAGAAATCTGTGATTTAAATAGTAATGAATTTTATGAAAGAATTAAAGATTTAAAAGATAATGAAATAATTATTGCCCGTGATTTATTAACTGCTTTATTAAATGAAACAAGATATAGTTCTATTACAGAAACTTCTATTAAACTTTTTAATGAATCTAATCATTTATTAAAAGTTTCAACGATAAATTCAGATGATGAAGATGATAATTACTCAGAGACATATTATATCAGTAATGTAAAAATAAAAGGGGTCATTGTACCTATTAATACTAGAAGAGATAAAACTATCTATTTAAAAAATAGTGAATATTTAAAATTGAGTCATAACTATTTTTGCCCTAGTAGTTTACTTGTAACTTTAGACAAAAATGACAATGCAGAAAGAGTAATTGATTTATTATATGATAATGGTTTTGTAATTACTAATGATTTTGTAAATGATATCTTAACTCTTTCATCTTCAATAAATGGATTTTCTTCTCTATTAACTATTGTTTTAATTTCTTGGATAATGATTGGAACAATATTATTTTACTCATTTATGTCCAAATCAATCAAAGATTCTAAACGACATATTGGTATATTAAAAGCTCTTGGTGCAAAAGGTAAAGACATCTTTAAAATATTTATGATAGAAGCCATATTTATAAGTTTCATTTCCATTTCTTTAGCAATTTTAATATATTGCTTAGGAGGAAATATCTTTAATAATATCTTATCTAATAATATGTATTCCTTCTATTTTCCTATTTTCATTATTAATCCATTAACCATTATCACTATGATTATCCCTCCTTTAATTGCTTATAGTATTGCTTTAATTATTCCTTTAAGAAAAGCAAATAGCATAAAACCTATTGATGTTATGAATCGTGAATAACTAATTTACTCTATGCATATACTTTTCTTAGGTGAACAATATGCATAGTAAAGATATTAATACAGTTATAGACAAATTACATTCCAGTTTAAATGGATTAAGTAATACACATCAAATAGTTAAAGAAAACAAAGGTAAAAACATTTTAAAAAGTGAAAAGAAGAAAAGTTTTCTTTTCCTTTTTTTATTACAAATTTTAAATCCTCTTGTTTATGTATTAATAGCAGGTGTTGTTCTTTCAATTCTTTTAAAAGAGTATAGCGATGCTATTATTATAATTTTCGTTATTTTCTTAAATGCTATCTTATCTTCAATTCAAGAAATAAAAGCTGAAAAGGCTATTGAGTCATTAAAGAAAATGACGCCTGAATATTGTATAGTAGTTCGTGATGGCCTTTCTGAACAAATAAAAGTAGAAGATGTTGTTGTCGGTGATGTTGTTTTGTTAAATGAAGGATGTAAAGTTTGTGCCGATATGCGTTTAATTGAATCAAATAATTTAACTATTGATGAATCTTCATTAACTGGAGAATCTTTTCCTATTGATAAAGATGCATCTTTAGTATTAAAAGAAAATACAATTTTAGCCGAAAGAAAAAACATGGCTTATATGTCAACTATTGTAACCAAAGGTCAGGGAAAAGGTATTGTATTTGCTACAGGAATGGATACACAAATCGGTAAAATTGCTAAAATGTTAAAAAATGCCAAAAAAGAATATACCCCTATGGAGAAAAAATTAAACGAACTATCAAAAGTATTAGCTTTTGTTTCTGTCTTTTTATGTTTACTTATTTTTGTAATTGCTATGTTCCAACAACGAGATTCTCTAGAAATGTTAATCACTTCTGTCTCTTTAGCTGTAGCAATTATTCCAGAAAGTCTTTTAGCAATTGTAACAATTGTTTTATCACTTGGAATGCAAAAATTAGCAAAGGTAAATGCTGTAGTAAAAAAGATACATAGTGTTGAAACTTTAGGATGT
>CAKPXW010000068.1 GCA_934202505.1 uncultured Bacilli bacterium
ATCACAATCTTTTAAATGTTTTTCAAAATTAAGATATTTTAAAATAGTGTCAATGCCATTTTTTAATGCTGCATTTAAAAAAACTAAAGCTCCATAGCCAAAAGCTCCTGCAGCTCCAGTTCTTTTTCTATTGGCAAAGTTATAACCATACTTATTCAAAATAAATTTATCTAGATAACATAAATTATAATCTAACATTTTGATCATATTATTATCTGCACCTTTTTGTTTTGCAAAAACATAAGCTGCCCCATTTGTCCCATGCATAGGGTTTATTACATCACATATACAAGTAACTTTAATATTTGCTAATTTTTCTTTTATTATTGATAAATTGATATCTTTAATTTCAGTTAAATTTTGACCAAGAGGAATAAATTCTTGATTATTTATATTATAAAATTTAGCACCAAGAGCGCAAGCACAGCCACAACCAGCATCATTACTTACACTTCCCCCAAGTCCTATGATAATTTCTTTTACATGCTTATTTTCTATAGCATCATTTATCATTTGACCAAGCCCATAAGAAGAGGCTATTTCAGGACTATTTTTTGATAATTGCTTTTTATATAATAAAGAAAGAGAAGCTATTTCCATAATGGCAACGTTATCTTTTATTGCATAATAAGCAGAACTTTTTTTAAAATAAGCATCTTTTATTGTTATTGAAACTTTTTCAAAAGATAAGTTTTCAATGAAAAAGTCAACTGTACCTTCACCACCATCAGCAATAGGAAAAGCAATTACTTTACAAGAAGGAAAAAACTTATTTATAGTGTTTTTTGCTATAGTACATATTTCCTTACTACTTAGTGTTCCTTTAAATGAATCAGAAGCAACTACTATTTTATTCATATTATTCAAATTTATTAATACTTTTATTAAGTCCTACCACTTCATCAACAGGTAAAGTAAAAGCAATTCCTTGACCAGCACTATTAAGTCCTACTTCTTTATAAAGATTGTGTAATATATCATCTTTGATTGTAGATTCTGTTAATATTAGTACAATTTCTTTTTCAGGATGCATAGCAATATTTAACATTTTTTCTGTTTCTTCTTTAGCAGTTCCACGAGCATTAATGATTGTTCCACCTCTTGCCCCACTTGCTCTTGCAACATCCATAACTGTATCAGCAAAACCAGCATTTACAATACACATAATTACTTCATATTTTTCATCCATTTAAAATTCCTCCTTCATGTTTGTTAAAAATTGATAAACAGTTTTGCCAATAAGAGAAGATAAAGGAACAGTAAAAGCAATTCCTCGGCCATTTTTTAATTTAAAATATTTATCTTCATAGGCAGCAAATACATCATTTATTTTTTCTTGCTTGATAACACTTAAGATAATTGCTTTACTTGGATCTATATAACCAAACATATTGGAAAGACCAGATGGAGCAGTACCTTTTCCATATAAAACAAGTTGATAACTAACGTCAAAACTTTCTAAAACATCTAAATAAAAATCACACTTTTCTCTTGCAACAATTGTGAATAATAATTTTAATTTTTTAGGAGCAGTTAAAGGAGTATTTTTATTAACTTTTTTGATTTTTCTAATTTTTTCCGCCATCTATTTCACCTAGAAAGTAATAATTCTTTCATCATCAGCATCGACAATTCTCTTAATACGAGCTTTTTCACGAACTTTATCAGTAATGATTGATTTAAAACCTAATAATTGAATTGTAATTAAAGGAGTCATTGCAACCATAGCAACAATTCCAAAAGCACATTCAAGAATGTAATTTTCCCCCTGTAAGACCATACATGCTCCAATAGCCATTGGTAAGATAAAAGTTGAAGTTAATGGTCCTGAAGCAACACCTCCAGAGTCAAAGGCAATGGCTGTGTAAACTTTTGGAACAAAAAACGATAATCCAAGTGAAATTAAATATCCAGGTATTAAATAATATAGTAATGAAAAATTAAAGTAAATTCTTATCATTGAAAGACATATTGAAGTGCCAACACCAAGACATAGAGCAATTAGCATTGAATGTTTTGATACACCACCAGTCGTTACTTCTTCTACTTGTTTTGTTAGAACATGAATTGCTGGTTCAGCAAGAACAACAACAACTCCTAAAATAAATCCACAAATGATGATGGCAACTGGATGACTTTTAGCAATCATGTTACCAATTTTATAGCCAATTGGCATAAATCCAATATTTGCAGCTGCTAAAAATATAACTAATCCCATTAAAGTATATAGTATTCCTATACCAATTCTAAATAAAGCATTTTTAGGAAGTTTAATAAATATAAATTGAATAATTAAGAAAAATACTACTATAAGACCAAGCGCTAATAAAACCTCTAAAAATGTTTTATTTATAGTAGATAAAACATATGGAAGCATTTTGTTTGGTAAAGAGTAATTTGGGACGGAATAATCAATAGTGCCATTTATAGAAAGACCTAATAAAAGTATAACAAGAATAGGACCAATAGAGCATAAAGCTACAATTCCGAAACTGTTTTCTTTACTTTCCCTACCACCAATAGTTTGAGCAATACCAAGTCCTAGCGCCATAATAAATGGTACAGTAATAGGACCAGTTGTAACACCACCTGAGTCAAATGCTAACGAAAGAATTTTTTCTCCACCATTATTGTATAATAGACAAACTAGAGAAAATAGTACCATATAGAAAAACATTAACAAAAATGCTAAATCTTTTTTAAATACGATTTTCATAACAGCAATAACCAAGAAAAGACCGACACCAATACCCACTGAAACAATTAATGTTGTTTTATTAATTACATCAGACACTTGAGTGGCTAAAACTGTTAAATCAGGTTCGGCAATAGTAATTAAAACTCCCATTATGAAACATATTAGTAATATGATATGGAGTTTTTTAGATTTTACAAGTGATGAACCAATTTTTTCTCCCATTGGACTCATTGCAATATCAGCCCCCAAACTAAATAAAGCAATACCTACTATTAAACCTAAAGAACTAAGTAAAAAGACGATTAATTCTTTACTAGTTAAACTTAATAAAGGAGTAAAATATAATATAATAACAATTATAGTTACAGGCAATACCGAAAATAAAGATTCTTTTAACTTTGTCCACAACAAATGTAACATAATTTTCCACCCCATTTCAAAAAATATTTTCAAAAAGATTGTATCATTTTTTTTACTTTCATGCAATTAGTTATTTATTACAATCTGTCTAGTCTTCTTTAAAAATTATATGCAAAAAATTATGTAAATATATCTATTATTTAACAATATTTAAATAACCATAGCGTTTGTTTTTACTAATTAGAAAATATAATGATAAAGTCAAAGATAACATTTCTGAAAAAACAATACTTAACCATAATCCATTTGCTTTAAATATTAATGGTAAAAAATAAATTGCAATAATTTAAAAAATAAAAGATTTAGAACAAAGTGTCAGAAATATTGATTTATTATCAAATTTAAAAAGAATACAAATGATATCTAATTTTAAAGAAAAACACATTGTTCCTTCAATGTATTTTGTTTTAATTCCATTAAATAGCATTGAAAATTTTGACAAATGTTTGGCTAAAAATTTAAAAAACTATATAAATAATAAATGCTATATAGGTTATTTATATGGAATATTTTTGACTAAAATAGATGGAAAAAGTAAAACATATTTATTTTTTGAAACACAAAAACAAACAAAATTATTAAGCAAAGAACATCGATTATTTACTATTAATAAAGGGAAGTATTATACACATTTGTCCTTTAATGTTTCTACAAGTTTAAATGATTATTTAGAGTATGCTTTTTACATACAAGTAATCGATAAAAAGGAAAATAGTAACATTTATCAAGTGTTTGAAAAGAAACAAGATATTTAAATTTTGTTTTTAAAAAGTATAGTAAACATTTTTAAAAGATAGTACTTTACAACCTCATTTTGAAAATGTTATACTTTATATGGTATTTTTAAAAAGGAGTTCGGAAGTATTTTCCTTCCTTTCATTAAAACACCAAATGCACCAAAAGGAGGAAGGACAAAATGGAAGATAAAAATATCGTTTGTAAAGATTGTGGAAAGACATTTGTATTTACAGTAAGAGAACAAGAATTCTATAAAGAAAAAGGTCTAGAACATGATCCAGTACGTTGCCGTGAATGTCGTGCAGCTAGAAAAGCAAAATTCGCTGCTAAAGCTGAAGCAACACCAGCTGCTGAAGAAGTAAAAGAAGAAGCTCCAGCAACTACAGAAAATACTGAAAATAACTAGTAAAATAAAAAAAGCATCTTCTTATTTGGAGATGTTTTTTTCTTTATAAAGGAGAGACATATATGTATAAATCTAAATTAAATCTATTAGAAACAGAAATTGCTATTAAATATGTTAAAGATACATTTGAAAATCAACTTGCAAATAAATTAAAGTTAATTCGTGTTTCTGCACCTTTATTTGTTTATAAAGAAACAGGGCTAAATGATGATTTATCAGGAAAAGAAGTTCCTATTTCTTTTATGGTAAATGATCAGCAAGTAGAGATAGTTCATTCACTTGCCAAATGGAAAAGAAATGCTTTATTAAGGTATGGATTTAAAATGCATGAGGGTTTATATACAGATATGAACGCTATTAGAAAGGATGAAGTTCTAGATAATGTTCATTCACTATATGTTGACCAATGGGATTGGGAAAAAATAATTGCTAAGGATGAAAGAAATTTTGATACATTAAAAAATATTGTGAAAGATATTTATAGTGTCTTGCTTCAAGTTGAAAAAAAAGTTAATCAAAAATATCCTGCTTTTGAAAAAAAACTTCCTAAAGATATAACTTTTATTTCTACTGCTGAATTATTAAATCTTTATCCTAATTTAACTAGTAAACAACGTGAAAAAGAGATTTGTAAAAAGTATAAAGCTATATTTTTATATCAAATAGGATGGCCTTTGCAAAATGGTAGTGCTCATGATTTACGCGCTGCAGATTATGATGATTGGAATTTAAATGGTGACATTCTTGTTTATGATAAAGTAATTGATGATGCTTTAGAACTTTCATCAATGGGAATAAGAGTAGACAAGGAAAGCTTGATAAAACAACTTAATTTTAAAAAAGAAGGACATAAATTAACTTCACCTTATAGTAATGATATTTTAGAAGAAAAATTACCATATACAGTTGGAGGCGGTATAGGCCAATCAAGAGTTTGTATGTTTTATCTAGAAAAGAAACATATTGGCGAAGTTCAATGCTCTATATGGGATGATAAAGAAAAGGAAGTTACATTATTATGAAATTAGTTGTTGCTATCGGTGGCGGTAACATTGAAAAAGAAACTACTAAATCTATTGATGAATATATTGTCTCAAAGGTAAATAAAAAAGAAAAGAAAGTTCTTTTGATTCCAATTGCAAGTAATGATTCAGCTCATTATATTGAAGTGTTTACTAATTATTATAGTAGATTTGATTGTAAAATTGATGTTTTAAGATTATCAAGTGAAACCAATGAAAATCTAATTAGAAGTAAAATATTTACAGCCGATATTATTTATATAGGTGGGGGGAATACTTCAAAAATGTTAAGAGTTTTTAAAAGAACAAAGGTCAATGAATTTTTAAAAATGGCTTATGAAAAAGGAATCATTATTGCAGGTATTAGTGCTGGAGCAGCAGGCCTTTTTTCTTGTTGTTTAAGTGACGCTAATCGATCAACTAATATAAATAATCCCTTATCAATTATAAATGGAATGGGAATTGTACCATTTTTTATGACACCTCATTATAATAATGAAGAAAGAAAACAATTTGATATTGAAGTAACCCAAATTGATAAAATAGGAATAGCAATTGAAGATGATGTGGCTTTTGTTTATGAAGATGAAATCATTAAAGTTATAAAATCTAATTTAAATAATAACGTATTTATTTTTGAAAATAATAAGAAGGAAATTATAAAGGAACAAGCATGAGTAAAGTTTTTATGTTAATTGGAATTCCAGGGTCTGGAAAAACAACATATGCTAAAAATGTATTACAAAAGAAATATCCTCAAGCAGTTTTAATATCTTCAGATGAAGTAAGAAATAAGAATCCAAATATGGATGAAAAATTAATTTGGGTAGAAATATATAAGTTATGTAAAGAAAATTTGTCTATGGATAAAGATATTATATATGATGCTACAAATATTACTGTAAATGTTCGTGATCGTTTTGATGAAAAGTTGAAAGATTTTAATTTAAAATATGATAAAATTGCTTATTATTTTCCAACTAAAGCTAAAATTTGTTATGAACGAGTTATAAATCGCAATAATGATAAAAATGAACGTTTTTTACCACCTGAAGTAGTATTAAGTTATGGCAATAAAATAATTCCTCCATCAATTGTCGAAGGTTTTAAAGAAATATTTGTAATTGATAGGTAAAAAAATGTTTTTTTTTAATATAGTATAGGTGTAGAGGCTAACTACTTAGCATCTACAAGTACAATTATATTTCCAAACAAAAATCCAAATCCCTTCTTAATTATTGGAAACAGTTATTAAAATAACTGTTTTCTTTTTATAAAAAAAGATAGAAGATAAACCTTCTATCTATTAAATCAATATTATTAGTTATTAATTATAAATTTATATAATTCTTCATGTCCTAGTTCTGTTAAATGAACACTATCTTTATAGTAACCACCCTTACCAAAATATGGCTTTAAATAATCCCATGGATCTAAATATCTACATGAAAATTCTTGGGCAATTTCTTTACTTGCTTGGCGATAATCTTCATAACCATATTTAGTACCATACTTAGTATCTTTTGTTAAATCATATTGAGAATAAGTGCAATTTAATATTACAATTCTAACACTTGGATTAACTTCTTTTAATTTTCTAATAATCCATCTAAAACTACCTTTATATGATTCACAATTTTTTAAAGAGAAAATATCAGTTAAGTCATCTTCACTATCTATTGCAGGTTGGAAATACTGATCATTGTGACCATAAGCGATGAAAACATAATCAGCATCTTTACATTCATTAATATGTTTAGAAACATTTGTAACAGCATCATCTACTACAAGAGTTCCATTAGCATTATGATATTCTTTATAAATATTACTACCTGCAAAGGTATAAGTAAGTGTTGTTCCTCCAATAGCAAAATTGTTTCGTGAAGACATTTCCATATTTTCTTCTAATATTTGAGAATATGTTTTACCATTTCCAATTGTAGCTTGAGCAGAAACACTATCTCCAAAAACAACTAATTTTTTTCCTTTTAATGCCCCTTTATCGAATTTAAAAGAAGTAGCATTACTATCATTTTCAGTTACAGTAACAATAATGTCTTTATAATAATTATCATAAATAAGTCTAATAGCAGTTTTCCCAACGCCAATAGCTTTAAAATATCCATTTTCTCCAACGGCAATATTTGGATTAGCACTAATATATTTAAAATTAGTAGCAGCTACATCATCTCCAAGATAATATGTTTCATTATACTTTATGCCATTTTGTTCAAATGAATATAAGTTAATTTCGTTAAAGTCAAGAAGAATAGGATCTTCTATTAAATTAGAATCGCTTTCAAAATAATTTATGCTACTTTCATTAGTATTTGAATTCATATTTTCACTTTCACTAGTATTAGTACTTTCATTTGATGACTCACTGATAGAGTCTTGATTAGAAGATGTATTGGAATTATTATTGCAACTAATTATGGAAGCTGCAAATAGTATTGAAGTAATTAAAAATCTTTTTTTCATACTAGCATCGACCTTTCTTATAATAATTATAGCATTATTTGCTATAATTTTTTTATTTTATTTTAAAATCAAAATATTTATGATATTATTTTATAAATATGACACAGGGAGAAACTTATGAAAAGAAAAAACAAACTTTTTTTGACACTAATTTTCTTAACTAGTTGTTCTAACAATAATATAAATTCAAATAGTAATTCTATTGTAGAAAATGTCACAACCAGTGAAGGAAAAACATCAGAAAATGAAAAAGTATTTGCAGATGAAATGTATTATAAAGAAGAAAAAACAAATGACCATTTTTTAACGGATTCTTCTTTATATTCTTTATCTAATGAGGAAATTTCTAAAGGATATAAAGATATTTATGATGATACAACTAATAATATAAGTCTATCAACTATTAAATATGGTGAAATGTTTATAAATGGTACATTACAATCATCACTTACTGAAAAAGGAAAAATAAATGATGATGCTAGATTTGTTTTCTATACAGAAAATATAGCAAGAATTGTATCGTTAAGTGAGGGATATGCCTTTTCTATCCCAAGTAAAAAAATTTTAAAAACAGATTTTACAAAATCGCAATATATAAGCAAATATAGTAACGATGAATCTATTATTACTATTAGTAAAGAAGGATCAAATCCTTATAATACATGGGATTTATATTACAATTCTTGGCTTGCTAAATATCTAAATTCAAATTTATTTTTTACATCTAATAATTTAATACATACAAAAGATAAATCTATTGAAAATATAAATGGCTATCAAGTTTATAAATATAACATATTTATTGAAGATAGTGAAAATGTTGAAAGACCATATTATAATATTGCTATAATAAAAAAAGAAAGTGATTATAAAAATTTTATTTTATTAGTTATGAAATCAAAAACTAATCAAAATGAAACATTTGATAAAATTGTCGCATCTTATAAAAAAATAAATAATTATGGATTAAGAAAAGGAAAAAGTAATTATGAAGTTAAAATTCCTTCTTATTGGAGTTATGAAACACAAAAATATTATAAAAAATTGCTTGAACAAGAATATATAGATTGGGGAATATTTAAAACTTCCATTACCGAAGATAATGCAAAAAAAGTCAAGGAAAATAATGATAAAATGGAACAATTAGTAGATTATAATTTTGATATTTTGCCAACATATACGCATATAGGTAAAATAAACAACTATACAAATTTTCCTTTAGAATCATTAAAAGAATTAGCTTCAGGAAATGGATTTAATAATAAAATGGTTGTGCAATTTACTTTACAATTTACAACTTCTAATAATACAAATCTTGATAGATATACTCCAATGTTTGATATTTTAAGAGGAAAATATGATGATTATTTCACTAAAATGGCCCTTGATTTAAAAGAATATGGTATGCCAGTATTATTT
>CAKPXW010000069.1 GCA_934202505.1 uncultured Bacilli bacterium
ATTAATAAAAGTGCATCAAAAAATGCACTTTTAATTATACTATTATTTTTTATTAGGTACAAGTTTTTTTGCTCCGCCCATGTATGGTTGCAAAACTGCAGGAATATTAACACTACCGTCTTCATTTAAATTGTTTTCAAGTAAAGCAATTAACATTCTTGGTGAAGCAACTACTGTGTTATTTAATGTATGAGCAAAATATTTTCCTTGATCATTTTTTATTCTTATTCCTAAACGACGAGCTTGAGCATCTGTAAGATTTGAGCAAGATCCAACTTCAAAATATTTTCTTTGACGTGGTGACCATGCTTCTACATCTACTGATTTAGATTTTAAGTCGGCAAGATCTCCCGAACAACATTCAAGTGTTCTTACAGGAATATCCATAGTTCTAAATAGTTCTACTGTATTCATATATAACTTTTTAAACCATTCTTTAGAATCTTCAGGTTTACAAATAACAATCATTTCTTGTTTTTCAAATTGGTGAATACGATAAACGCCTTTTTCTTCGATTCCATGGGCACCTTTTTCTTTTCTAAAACAAGGTGAATATGAAGTTAAAGTAAATGGTAGTTCATCTTCTTTAATAATTTGATCAATAAATCTACCTATCATTGAATGTTCAGAAGTTCCAATTAAGAATAAGTCTTCTCCTTCAATTTTATACATCATAGCATCCATTTCATCAAATGACATAACGCCTGAAACAACATTACTTCTAATCATAAATGGAGGAATGACATAAGTAAATCCTTTATTTATCATAAAATCTCTTGCATAAGCTAAAACGGCTGAATGTAAACGAGCTATATCTCCTGTTAAATAATAAAAGCCATTTCCTGCAACACGACGAGCTGAATCAATATCAATTCCATTGAATGATTCCATAATTTCTGTATGATATGGGATATCAAATGGTTTTAAATCAGGACTTCCAAATTTTTCAATTTCTACATTTTCGCTATCATCTTTACCAATAGGAACTGATTCATCAAGTATATTTGGGATTTTCATCATTAAAGCTGTTCTTCTTTTAATACTTTCTTGTTCATCATTTTCGATTTTAGAAAGTTCTTCATCAATAGAAGCTATTTCTTCTTTTACTTTTAATGCTTCATCTTTTTTGCCATTAGCAAATAATTTTCCAATTTCCTTGCTTAGTTCATTTTTCTTTCCACGAAGTGTACTTCCCTTTGTAACTAAATCACGACATTTTTTATCTTCTTCTAAAATTTCGTCCACTAAAGGTAATTTTTGATCTTGAAATTTTTTCTTAATATTTTCTTTTACAATATTTGGATTATTTCTTAAAAAAGCTATATCAATCATTTTCTATTCCTCCACTTTTTCTTCAGTACTATCTATTTCTTCTTCATCAGATTTTGTAACACATAATGAGGAAACTTTTTGATTATCATATAATTTTATAATTCTAACACCTTGAGTATTTCTACCAGCAACTTTGACTTCTTTTAAACTTGTTCTAATAATTATTCCCATATCAGTGACTATCAAAATATCTTCATCACCATTTACAGCAACTATTTTTGCAAGAGTTCCGTTTTTATCAGTTGTTTTTAAAGTCAATACGCCTTGACCTCCACGTTTAGTTAAACGGTAATCTTCCATAAAGGACATTTTCCCATATCCATTTTGTGAAAGGACAAGGATTTTATCGCCTTCTAAAGATGTTGCAACACCAACTACATAACTATCGGCAGAAAGGTTTATTCCACGCACGCCTGATGCGTTTCTTCCCATTGAACGAACATCTTCTTCTTTAAATCTTGCAACTTTTCCATTTGATGCAGCAATAAATATTTCTGCATTCCCATCTGTTAATTTCACATCTATTAATTCATCATTTTCTTTAAGTGCTATTGCTATCTTACCTGTTTGACGAATATTTATAAATTCTGTTACACTTACACGTTTTGTGATTCCTTGCTTTGTAACGAATATAAGATGATAATTATCATCACAATTTTTTATAGATATTATCGAGCGAATTTTTTCATCTTGAGCCATTTTTAATAAATTGATAGCTGGAATACCTTTAGAAACTCTGCCATATTCAGGTATTTGATGTCCTCTCATTCGATATACTTTTCCTTTATCAGTAAAGAATAATACATCTGTATGAGTATTTGAAACAACGATTTTTTCGACAAAATCTTCATCATTTGTAGTCATTCCCTTAATACCTTTTCCACCACGTTTTTGTGCGCGATAAGTATCAATTGGAACTCTTTTAATATAACCATTATTAGTAAGTGTTATAATGATATCTTCTTCAGGTATTAAATCTTCATCATCAATGTTAGATTCACCTGCTTCAATTTTTGTTCTTCTTTCATCACCATATTTTTCTTTAATTTCTGTAAGTTCTTTTTTAATTACTTCAAAAATAGCATCTTTTGATGATAAAATCCGATTGAATTCTGCAATTTCTGCTTCTAATGTAGCTCGTTCATTATCAATTTTTTCTGTTTCTAAAGCAGATAATTTAGATAACGTCATTGCAAGAACTGCCTTTGCTTGTTTTTCAGATAGTCCATATTGACTCATTAAATTATTTGCAGCATCATCATTATTTTTTGAATTCTTAATTAATGAAATAACATCATCAATATTATTAATTGCTACTAATAATCCTTCTAATATATGTGCTCTTTCTTCGTCTTTGGCAAGATCAAATCTAATTCTCCTTGTTACAATATCAAATTGATGATCAATATAATATTGTAAAATGGATTTAATGCCAAGAATCTTTGGCTCTCCTTTTACAAGAACTAAATTATTAATTCCATATGATACTTGTAATTGAGATAACTTATATAGTTGATTTAAAATTACTTCTGGCACAACATCTTTTCGAAGTTCAATAACAACTCTAATATCTTCACCAGCAGATTCATCGCGAATGTCAGTTAAACCATCAATAATTTTTTCACGGCCTAACTCTCCAATTCTTTCAATCATTGTTGCTTTATTTACAGTATAAGGTATTTCATGAACAATAATCTTTGGTTTTCCATTAGCAGCATAAATAATTTCACACTTAGATCTTATTACAATAGATCCATTTCCAGTTTCATAGGCTTTTCTAATTCCACCTTGGCCTAATATTGTAGCTCCTGTTGGAAAATCAGGGCCTAGGATTATTTCCATTAATTCTTCTACTGTAATATCTGGTCTTTCATATACAGCAAGTGCTGCATCAATTGCTTCTTTTAAATTATGTGGTGGCATATTTGTTGCCATACCTACTGCAATGCCAGTAGCACCATTAACTAATACATTAGGAAATCTTGATGGTAATACAACTGGTTCTTCATCTTCACCATCATAATTTGGAATAAAATCTACAGTTTCTTTATGAATGTCTTTTACCATTTCCATAGCTATTTTAGACATTCTTGCTTCAGTATAACGCATTGCAGCAGCGCCATCACCATCAATAGAGCCAAAGTTTCCATGTCCATCAACTAAAGGATATCTAGTGTTAAATCCTTGAGCTAAACGAACCATTGCTTCATAAATAGAAGAGTCACCATGAGGGTGATATTTACCCATAACGTCTCCGACAATACGTGCAGATTTTTTAAAAGGAGTATTCGAATACATTCCCGCTTCATTCATACCAAAAATAATACGACGATGAACAGGCTTCATACCATCTCTAACATCTGGAAGTGCACGTGCTACAATTACTGACATTGCATATTCAAGAAATGATTTTTTTACTTTTTCTGATAGATTAACTACCTCAATAATACTATTATCTTCTTTTGTCGAAGCTTCTAAAAATTCTTCTCTATCTGTTTTATCACTCATTAGTAGCCACCTCCTAGAAATCTAGATTTTCTGCAAATTTTGCATTTTCTAAAATGTAATTTTTACGTGGTTCAACTTTGTCTCCCATTAACATATTAAATACACGGTCAGCTTCCATTGCATCATCTAATGATACAAGCGTAAGTGTTCTATTAGCAGGATCCATTGTTGTTTCTTTTAATTGTCCCCAGTCCATTTCACCAAGGCCTTTATATCTTTGAATTGATGGTTTACCAGTAACTTGCTTTCTTATTTCTTCAAGTTCTGCATCATTATAAGCATAAGCAACATTTTTGCCCCATGCCACTTTATATAGTGGAGGTTTTGCAATATAAACATGATGTTTTTCTATTAATTGAGGCATAAATCTATAGAAGAATGTCAATAGTAATATTTGAATATGTGAACCATCTACATCGGCATCGGTCATGATAATAACTTTATGATATCTTAGTTTTTCAATATTAAATTCATCATGAATTCCTGTTCCAAGAGCAGTAATAATAGTTCCTATTTCTGCGTTATCAAACACTCTATGAGGATTTGCCTTTTCAACATTTAAAATCTTTCCTCTTAAAGGAAGAATTGCTTGATATTCTCTTACTCTTCCTTGTTTTGCAGAGCCTCCGGCTGAATCTCCTTCGACAATAAACATTTCACATAATGAAGCATCTCTTGATGAACAATCAGCAAGTTTTCCAGGTAAAGTGGAAAATTCAAGGGCTCCTTTTCTTCTTACAGTTTCTCTTGCTCTTTTTGCAGCAAGTCTTGCATTTCTAGCAACAATTGCTTTCTCAGCTATTATCTTAGCTTCTTCTGGATGTTCAAGTAAGAAACGTTCAAATTGATCTCCAAAGACTTGAGAAGCTAATTGACGAACTTCATAGTTTCCAAGTTTACCTTTTGTTTGTCCTTCATATTGCGGATCTGGATGCTTAATTGAAATAATGGCTGTCATTCCTTCTTTAAAGTCATCAAACGACATTCCTTCATCGCTATCTTTGAGTAATTTTTTCTCAGTTATATAATTTTTCATTACTCTAGTTATAGCAAGTCTAAATCCTTCTTCATGTGTTCCACCATCATGAGTATTAATATTATTACAGAAAGAATAAATATTTGATTGGAATGTATCATTATATTGAATTACAGCTTCAAGCCAAATAGTATCTTTTCTTCCATGTATTTCAACATTATCACATTTTTGTTTTAAGTGGATAATTGTTGGATGCAAAGGAGTTTTATTTTCATTTACAAATTTAATAAAATCTTCAAGTCCAACTGCATATTCAAATTCATCATGTTGACCATTTTCTTCTCGTAAATCGGCAACAGTCATTTTTATTCCATCATTTAGGAAGGCCATTTCTCTCATACGAGTTTTTAATATTTCGTAATCAAACTCTTGAGTTTCTTCAAAAATTGTTGCATCTGGTTTAAAATGTACTGTCGTTCCAGTATCATTAACATCACAGGTTCCAATTACTTGTAATGGAGTAACAGGGTGTCCTCCATTAGCAAATTTCATATAATGGATTTTCCCATCTCTTTTTACCCATACTTCAAGGAATTCAGAAAGGGCGTTAACAACTGAAGCACCTACACCATGTAAACCACCAGAAACTTTATATCCACCTTCACCGCCAAATTTACCACCAGCATGTAATACTGTATAAATAGTTTCTACTGTTGATACTCCAGTCTTTGGATGGATTCCAACTGGTACACCACGACCATGGTCAATAACTTCAATAATGTTTTCTGGAAGAATATTAAGATTAATTTCTTTTCCATAACCTGCTAATGCTTCATCAATTGAGTTATCAACGATTTCCCAAACAAGATGATGTAATCCTGTCTTAGAAGTAGTTCCAATATACATACCCGGTCTTTTTCTAACTGCTTCAAGTCCTTCAAGAACTTGAATATCACTTTCATTATAATGATGAGTCGTATTAAATTCTTCTTCTGCCATTGTTAAATCACTTTCCTTTCAACTACTAACCCCTCTTGAATATGAATTATAGTATTTTTATTTTTTTCGTTAATTGTAATAACATCATGATAATTTGTACAAGTAATAAAAACTTGTTGTTTATCCTGAATATAATTAAATAAAGCTCTTTTTTTGCCATTATCAAGTTCACTAAATGCATCATCTAAAATAATGATTGGTTCTTCTTTATTGACTTTCTTTATTATTTCTACAAGAGCAAGTTTCAATAATAGAGCCATTAGTCTTTGTTGACCTTGAGAAGCATAAATATCAATTGCTTTATTATTTAAAAAAGTTTTGAAATCATCTTTATGAATACCAATATTGCTAAATTGATAGTTACAATCTTTTTCGAAATTGTTTTGCAATATTTCTTTAGCTTTTTTTAAATATTCATCTTTATTTTCTTCATAAAGAAATGTTTTATAGACAATTCTTATGTTGTCTTTCTTTCCAGTTATTTTTTCATTTATCAAGTTTACAATTTCATTTATTTTTTTTATAAGCCATTTCCTACGAATAAAGATATCATAAGAAGCTTCGACCAATTTGTCATCAATTACTTCTAATAAAAACTTATCAATATTTTTATTTTTTAATAAATCATTTCTTTGTTCGAGAACTTTCTTAAATAAAATTAATTGTTTGACATAAACTGGAAATAACGATGATAGTTCACTATCGAGAAAATATCTTCTTTCCCTTGGTGAATCTTTAAATAGAGCTACATCTTCTGGAGAAAAGCATACAGCATTCATACTACTTAAATATTCACTTATTTTCATTGTGGCAAAATCATTTATAAAACAAGCCTTGCCATCTTTTGTTAAAATAATTTTTTGCTTTTTTAAGTGTTTATTAAATTTAATTTCTCCTTCTATAGTGGTTTCTTCTTTACCATCTTTTATAAGTTCTTTATAAGCATTTGTTCTAAAGGAAGTTACTTTTGCAAGATAATAAATGCTTTCAACAATATTTGTTTTTCCTTGGCCATTATTGCCATAAAATATCGTAACATTATTGTCAAAAGTTAAAGACAGGTTTTCAATATTTCGATAATTATGTAAATTTAGCCTTTCAATTTGCATTCAATAACATATTCTTTATCTACAATTTTTAAGTGATCATTATCTTTTAGTTTTCTTCCTCTTCTATTTTCAAGTTCATTATTAACATAAATAGAATTAGTAGCAATAAAGTTTTTTGCTGCTCCTCCATTGTTAATAATTTTTACGAATTTTAGAAATTGACCTAAAGTTATATACTCAGTATTAATAATCACTTTTTCCATAACCATTCCTCCATTAGAACTATGCTAAAATTATATCATATTTTTATGCTCTATTCAACATTTCTTATTATAAATAATAAGAAACGAAGCAAAAAAAGCCAATCATTTAATTGACTTTTTTCATGCGTTATTAATTTAATTTGTATTCCCATTTATACAATGTTTTTTTACTAGAATATAACTTATGCTAGATATTGATAAACTAGTTAAAAACAATATTGTAAATACATTACTAGTTATATTTAAATTAAATTTAGTTAGTTCTTTATAATTTTTATAATGTTCTTTAGTATAAAAGATTTTTACATCATTAGTATTACTAGTATATACAAGTCTTTCTTCCCCTCTACCTTTTTTTGTATTAACATTATATCCTTCATAGTAAATATCGCATTCTTTTAAATTACACTTGCTTACTTTTTTAGGTAATTCTTCATCGTATTCATGAATAAATCCTCCATATATATCTACATCATCATAATTTCTACTATCAATTGGTGATTTAAAATAATAATTTTTAGGAAGTTCATGATATTTAAAAATATATAGTGCCACATAATCTTTATCATAATATTTTTTATCTATAGAAACTCTTTTTCTCGTTGCAAACGAAAGAATTAATAGCACACTTAAGCATAATAAAACTACAATTGAAATCATTCTTTTTGATAATTTGCTCATTATTATTTTTCCTCACTTTTTTATAAATTAATAAAAAAAGATGACAAAATATGAATTTTTAACATTGTCATCTTAATAGTGCTAATCTTTTACAAATATATAAACTATTTGAATAATAAAAGCTATATATCCTCCTAATTTACAAAAGATAATAGCAATATCGCTTGGTTCATTATCTTCATCAGATTCTGCGCCATTACGAGTATGAAAAATAGAATGTAATACATTATGAATATAACAAATACCATAAGCAAACCTAATGTATAATATTCCTATGATTCCCGCTAATTGTAAAAGAACAATTCTTGCAGCCGAAAATTGTTTATATACTGCATAAAATACTGTCAAAGAAATTGAAATAATCATAAATACAGCAAATTGAATGTTTTGAAAAATTTTTTTATTCATTTTCTACCCCTAAGTTTCCTTAATAAATTATATCTAATAATTAGATTGTATTTCTTTCCTTTAGTTCTTTACATATTCTATCGTATTCTTCTTCATCAAGAGAATATTTCTTTTGATATATAAAATGAGAAATTAACATTAAAATAAATGGAATAAGTGTCATTGCAAGCAATAGTCCAATTTTTTGACCATTATCAATATTTTGGATAACATTATCAATTTTAGCTATTTTATCAGTTGTAATTTGTTCAGTTAAAGCTGGATTATTATTAATTGCAATCTGTGCATCTTGCTCAATTTGAGATATTTTATTTGTATAACTTGTAACATTAAACATTAAATATGTAATTGAGGTTACTCCAATAATTAAAGCAGATGCGAGTTTAGTAATAAATGGCCTTACTGAGGCAATCACAGCTTCATTTCGATCACCAAAATGATATTCATTATATTCAACAGTATTTAAAATAGAAATCATCATTATTAAATAAAATGAATATAAGCCAAAATTTGAAAGCATATATCCGATAGTTAATACCCAGAAACTTAATGTATTATTTTTTATTATTAGTCCTGCTATTAGCATCGAAGCTGTTCCAACTGCAGCAACAATAACCATAATATGCATTAATGATTTTCGATGAACTTTTTTAGAAATCATTGGATAAGTAACCATTAAAATAGCAGTTGCTGCAAGACCTATTGTACTAAATAATGAATAATTTCCACCTTCATATCCATATCTAAAATAAATATAAGTAGACCCTAATCCTCCTGCTACCAGTCCATTACCAATTTGTTGAATTAAAAACGCAATTACTACCCATAGTAAAGGTTTATTATTAACAATCGTTTTTACTACTTTCTTTAAAGTTGTACGT
>CAKPXW010000070.1 GCA_934202505.1 uncultured Bacilli bacterium
GTATGCCAGTATTATTTAGACTGAATAATGAAATGAATTCAGATTGGACAAGTTATTGTGGAATGCTTACTTTGTTAGATCCAGATATATTTATAGCGACTTGGGAAAGAATGGCCAAAATTTTTAAAGATAATGGTGTTGACAATGTGATTTATATTTTTAATCCAACATCAATATCTTGTCCATATTCTTCTTGGGGAGAAGATATTTGCTATTTACCTTCTATGGAATATGTTCAAATCTTAGGACTTACAGCATATGAAATGAATAATTATACAAATGGTGAAAGTCCAGAATCTTTTTATGAATTATATTCTGCTTTATATAGTAAAAATTTACCTTTTAAAGATTTTCCAGCAATTATTTCCGAATTTGCATGTGGCGCAGGAGGTGCTACAACTGGCAAACTTGGAAGAAATTCTTTTAGCCAAGCTTCTTGGGTTGAAGATATGTTTTTACTTTTAAATAATTCTAAAAATGTTCCATTTGTAAAACAAATAAAAGGTGCAATTTGGTTTTCAGTAAATGATTATGATGGTAAAATCAGTAATTTTTTAGAATTAAATGAATTTTATAATAGTCTAACAATCGAAGTTTTTAAAGAAGGATTACAAGTAAATAAATCATTAAAATAAAAAGGAGAATACAATGATAATATATTACATTCGTCATGGAGATCCCTGTTATGATCCTGATTCATTAACAGAACTTGGAATAAAACAAGCAGCAGCACTTTCTAAAAGATTGATTGATTCTTCTATAGATGATATTTATAGTTCTTCTTCAACACGTGCAATTCAAACAGCAATGCCAACAGCAAAATTATATAACAAGGAAATTATTCAGTTAGAATGGGCGCACGAATCAATAGCTTGGGACTTTTTTGCTAAACCTGTTAATGGAAAAGGTAAAACTTGGATTTTTAGAATTCCTAAATATGTTGAAATGTTTGCTAAAGATGAAGTCTATGCGTTAAGAAATAATTGGTATGAGTATAATGAACTTGATGATGAAAATTTTAAGAAAGGTGTTAAATTTTATCAAGAAAAAGTCTATGATTTTTTAGAAACATTAGGTTATAAATATAATAAAGAAAAACATGGATATGAACAAGTTTTTGAAAACAATAAAAAGATTGCTTTATTTGCTCATCAAGGATTTTTTATTGCGTTTTTATCTACAGTATTAGATATTCCTTATCCACTAATTTCTTTACATTTTGATATGCAACATTCAGGAATGACAATTATTGATTTTCAAAATTTAAATGGCACTATTTATCCTAAGGTCTTACAATTATCAAATGATTCTCATCTTTATAAAGAAAATATGGCAACCACTTATAATCATAAGTTTAAAATTTGAATTTAAAATAAAAGGGCTAAGTAGCCCTTTTATTAAAATATTATTTTTTATCATCAGATGTTAAGTAAATTATAGAAAGCCAAAGTGAAACAATACCAATTAATATACCAATAGTTGTTAAAATTACTTCTAGCCACATTATATTATAATAATTTTTAATTAATATGCAGCCTACAAATCCTATACATGTAACTAGCCATGCCAAAATTAATACTAAGGCTCTTGTTTTCTTTGATAAGCTTAAAAATTTTTCTGTCATAATTTTTCTTTTTTTCAATCCTTCCTAATGAGAGTAGGCGCAATCCACCCTCATTTGACAGACTCCACCATGAACAAATTTATTAAAGAATATTGAAAAAAGTGCGCAGATAACTTAAAAAGGGTAGACAAAGTCCACCCATATTTGACAGACTCCACCAATTTTAAGTCCATCTACATTTGACAGACTCCACCAATATTAAATTAATAAAAATGAGCAGACGAAGTCCACCCATAATTTGACAGACTCCACCAATAAAACTCATATTTAATTGTGAAATAAAAACGAGTAGACAAAGTCCACCCATATTTGACAGACTCCACCAATGTTTTTATTCACCTTTATTTTAGCACTAATTTTTTTACATAGCAAATAAAAAAATATAAATTACCAATAAAATTAATTTATTTAATGTATATATAATATAAAGAAATATCAAGGGGGTTATATTATGGAAGATTTTTCTTCTTTACTTGATAGATTAAAGAAAGGCCAAATGGAATATTTTGATATGTTTTATGAGCAAACAAAAAGCAAGGTTTTTTATATGGCGTTTTCAATATTAAAAGATTATCAATTATCAGAAGATATTACTCAAGAAACATATTTAAAATTTTTAAAACATTTAAATAAAGTTTCAAACGATAAAAATGCTTTTTCTTATTTAATAGAAATAAGTAAAAATTTAAGTTTAAATCACTTGAAAAAAATAAAAAAATATGAAGATATAGATAATGTTAAATTGCCATATTATGATAATCATAGTATTAATCAAAAACAAATTGTAGATAATATGAAAAAAATTTTAAATGATGATGAATTTCAAATTGTTATTTTACATGTTATAAATGAGATGACTCACTTGGAAATATCAGTAATTAAAAACAAACCACTTGGAACAATTTTATGGGCATATAACAATGCTATAAAAAAATTAAGGAGGGAACTTGAATGGATAATAGAATAAAAGAAGAAATTAAAAATTCAATTACAACTTATCAAATAAAAACTACTTCTCAAGATATTATGAATAAATATTATGCAAAGCAAAGTAAAATGAATTTTTTTAAAAAGAAAATTTTACTTCCTGTATCTTTTTTATGTGTATGTTCTATTATTGCTATTATTTCCATGGTTAATTTAATCAATAATAATCAAGATAAAATAATAGTAGAAAATCAAAGTAATAAATTAAATGATTCATCATTACTTGCAAACATTTCTCTTAAATTATCAATTGGAAAACAATTTATCGTGGAAAACGATAATAGTTTTTCTAAAAAAGCTAAGTTTAATAATAAAGTGACTGATGATGACTTTATGTATAGTGTGGAAAAAATTGAAAAAATATTTCCAACATATTCGGCATATTTAAATGAAAAAGAAGGATTAGAATATTCTTTGAAAAAAGTGAAATTTACCTATTTAAATAATTCTTATCAATATCAATTAACAACTAAAGATGCAATTCTATATTTAAATAATGATTTATCAAAAGAAGTAAAAAAATATAAAGAAGATATAGTTATTAACTTTAACGATGATAATTTTTATATTGGAGAATTAAAAATAAAAAATAAAGATGATGAAGTAGAAACAGAAATTACGTATTCAATTGATGAATACACTTATAAAATTCAAAAAGATATCGAATCATTGTCATATGGCATTGAAACAATAGTTTATAAAAATAATCATGAATTGTATAATTATTCACTTTCATTTGATTATGAAGATGATGAGTTTGAATTTGAATATGAATATGAAAATAAAGAAACTGAATATGAAATAGAAATATCATTTAAAGAAAAGAAAGGTAAAATATTAATTGACTTTGAAGAAAAATCCAATGAAAGAAATTTAGATTTATCAGATATAATTCTTACTTTAGAAAATAATAGTAGAATTTATGAATATGAAAATAAAAAAATTATAAAATAATCCAATAAAAACTCAATTATACTTGTATATATAGTATAGAAAGGAAAATGATAGTAAAACTATCAAAAAAGGTAAAAATATGAATAAAAATTTAGTATTATTAACAATTAGCATTTTCGGTTTTTCAACTTCTCTTATAAGTTGCAATAAAGCAAATAATAAATTGATAAACAATCAAGATAACAATATATTAACTATAGAAGCTATAACAGCTATGGATTTACAAAATGGATTTAATTTAAATACAAAAAGAATGAAAAATCCATCAACTCCAACTTTTGATGTAGAAGAATTAGTAAATAAAACGAATGTTATTTTAAATACAAATATTTCTGTTGAAACATTTGATTCAGATAAAGAAAATTTTATTTTAAAACAAGTAGCAACTGTTAATGATTTGTCTTATACAATGTATTTTGATTCAAATTCAACTAAAGAAAAAGAAGATAAAATTAAAGAAAAATATTCAGGAATAGTAGTTTTTAATGAGCAAGAATATAAATTTTCTGCTTACAAAAAAACAGAAACTGAAGATGATGAATATGAAGAAGAACTACATTTTAAATTGTTTATTAATGATTATTCAACAGTGTATGTAAAACATGAATATGAAAAAGAAGATGGAGAATATGAAGAATCTTTTTCTTATAAATATGTTGAAAACAATCAAGAAATAAAAAAATATAAAGTAAAAAAAGAAATTGAAGAAAGTGAAAAAGAAATAAAAATTGAAGAAGGGAATACAGAATATAAATTAACGTATTTTACGAAAAAAAGTGTTGATTATTTAGAAGTTAAATATAATGATGAAAAATATTTATATAAAGTAATTTTAAATGATAATGGAAATTATTTATATGAATTGATTTAGCAAAAATAGCTACGATTGTAGCTATTTTTTACCTTATTTCTTCGATAAATGAAACATATTCTAAGGTTTTAAGTCCATTAATTATATCGCTATGTTTTGAATACTTTTTTTCAACATCTGTTAAAGAAATTGTATAAACACTAAGTCCAGACCCAAAATATGAATTATTTAATTCAATATCATCAATTTGAATATTTAATTTTCTTAATGTATAAATTAAATCTTGAAATTTTGTTTTATCATTAAGTTCAAGGTGAATTTCAAAATGATTTGATTTATCTTTTAAAAACATTTCAAGTTTTGGAAATATTGCAAGAATTATAATTAAAATTGCACATAATAGTATGGATATAAGATAATAACCAAGTCCTATAACAATTCCAAGAATTTGACATGTCCATAATCCAGCAGAAGTTGTTAATCCTTTTATTTGCTTCTTTGAACTAAATAAAATTGAGTTACCACAAATTACTACACTTCCTAAAATTGCACAGCCTGAAAGAATAAAAAGTGATGAGCCAGTATATTCTTGAATGCACAAATCAAGTAACATAGTCATTGTCCCCATTAAAGTAATTAAAATAAATGTTCTAAGACCGGCAGAATGTCTTTTACTAGATCTTTCAAATCCAATAATTGATCCTAAAATAATGGCAAGTAACATTCTAAAAATAATTGAAATTGTATTAAGTGTTGATAAAGTGTTTGATAATTTTCCAAGTGCATCAATAAAAAAGATATTATACATATTTGTTTCCTCCTTATCTTTTATTATTTACAAAGTGATTATTAGAATAGTCGTTTAGAGTATATAGTTCTTCAGATGCTTCTAAAAATGCTTTTTCTTCTTCAGATATTTCATATTTATCATGTTCTGGAAGATTTTTTTGAATGTCTTTTATTTTATTAATTAATTCATTTAATTTAGAATTGACTTCATTTTCTTTATTGATAGTAGGCTCTATTATTCCTATTGCATCTGTTGAATATGATTTTGATAAATATAAAGAAAGTTTTGCACAAGCAGGGCCAATAAGCTCGTATAAAACACTAGAAGAAAGTATGATTGTTTCTAAAGCAGTACCCATTTCTCCTCCAAGAGTTCTTGCTCCAAGAGCAGCAAGTCCAATAGCTACACCTGCTTGAGGAATTAAGGCAAGTCCTAAATAGTTAGTTACTTTGCTATCTTTCTTTGTTACTTTACATCCTAAGAAAGAGCCTACATATTTTCCAATTATTCTAACAAAAAAATAGACAACACCTATTACAAAAATAGGCGTATTTCCTAAAGAAGATGTCGAAAATAAAGCTTTTAAATTAAATGATACACCTGATCTTACAAAAAATAAAAGTAATATTGGTGGGGTAAAATAATTTAATTGTTTGAATATTTTGTCATCATTAGTAAAATTAATGTAAATAGTTCCCATTGACATGCAACCAAGAAGAGGGGAAACATCAAACAAAGAACAAATTCCACAAAAAGCAAAAATTAGAGCTATGGATATAATTAGTCTGTTGTCTGTTGTCCTTTTTTTTGGCATTAGCCATTTCATCAAGATGCCAAAGAATCCTCCAAGCAATAAGACAAACAAATTATAAGCAATAGGCTTAATAATACTTATAAAGTTAAAAGAACCTGACATAGATGCAAGAGCAATAGATATAGCAACACTATAAGCAACTAAACCAACAACATCATCTAGTGCAACAACTTGTAATAATGTATCTACAAAGTCACCTTTAGATTTAGTTTGCTTTATTGTCATCATAGTTGATGCCGGTGCTGTAGCTGCTGCTAATGCTCCAAGTATTGCAGAAAAAGCAAGATTTAATCCCAATAAAAAATAGGCAATAATAAAGACAAGCAATGTGGCACATAAAGCTTCAAAAATAGTTATTATAACAACTTTTAGACCATTTCTTTTTAAAATATCAAATTTAAAAAATTCGCCAGTACTAAAAGCTATAAAAGCTAGAGCTATATCTGCAAGAAAAGAACTGTCACTTACAAAACTATCAGGAATTAAATTCAAGCAATAAGGTCCAATTAAAATTCCAGCAACTATATAGGCTGTAACGTTAGGTAGTTTTAATAACTTTGTGATTCTAGTTAAAAGGAAGCCAGAAAATAACATAATTGCTATGGATATAATTGCAATACTTACTGGTGAAGTAATGTTTAACAATTCATATATAGATTTCATTTTTTTATCTCCTTTCTTTTTTTATTTAACCTCAAATATAAACTTTCATTTGATTTGTTACGTAATTAATTATATAATTGATTTTAATAAATAGTTATTATGATTTTGTTTAGTACCATAAATAAAATTTATAATACAAGGAGAAAGCAAAATGATTGATAACAAAATTAAAACTTTACTTGCGTTAGCTGAAGTAAAAAACTTTACAAGAGTAGCTGAAGAACTTTCTATGACTCAACCAGCTGTTAGTCATCAAATACAGCAGTTAGAAGAAGAATTAAACGAAAAGCTAGTTATTAGAGGAAAAAACGAAATAATTCTTACGGATGAAGGAAAAATAGCAGTAAATTATGCTAAAAAAATATTGGCCCTTTATGAAAAAATGAAACTAGAAATTAAAGATAAAAAAAATCGTTTAATTAATTTAAAAATAGGCATTACTCATACTTCAGAATCCAATAATATGATAGAAGTTTTAGCAAAATGTAGTACAGAATATAATAATTTAAACATAACAATAATTACTGATACTATAAAAAATCTTTATAATAAACTTGATAATTTTGAAATTGATTTAGCAATTATTGAAGAAAAAGCTGATTCCAAAAAATATAATTCTTTATTACTTGATACCGATTATCTTGTTTGTATTTTATCTAAAGAAAATAAATTATCAAAAAAATCTATAATTCAAATTAATGATTTAAAAAAAGAAAAAATGATTTTAAGACTTCCAGATTCGGCAACAAGAATCCAATTTGACTCTACATTAAATACGATAAATGAATCAATAGATATGTTTAATGTTATTTTGGAAGTGGATAATATAGCTACTATTAAAGATCTAGTTAGAAAGAATTTAGGGATTTCTATTTTAGCAAGAAGTGCTTGTTTAGATGAATTAAAAAAAGACAAATTAGTTGCATTACCAATTGAAAATCTTTCTATGATACGTGAAACTAATATTGTCTATAATAATTCTTTTCAATATTTTGATATATTAGAAACTATCTATAAAAAATATCAAGAAGCCAATAAAAAATAAAAAATCATTTATAAATTTTCCGATATTGAATGGGGGTCATTTGATATTTTTTTCTAAACAATTTATTGAAATATGATGGATCATTAAATCCAACTAAATATGCAATTTGGAAAATATTCATATCAGATACTTTTAAAAGATTTTTTGCTTCTTCAAGTTGATTATTAATTTTATATTCAATAATACTTTTACCAACTTCTTTTTTAAATTTATGACATAATGTTGCTAAAGATATGGAAAACGATTTTGCTAAATCTTCTAGTTTGATATTTAAAGAATAATTTTTATCTAAAATATTAATAACATTATTTATAAGATCTGAATATTTAGTATATTCATTTTTATTTACTATAAATGAATCCTTCCTTAATAGTAATTGAATTATACAGTTTAAATAATTTTCAATCAAAAAGTCATAGCCTTGTTTTTTTAATAATGCTTCTTTATAAATTAAGTTATATATATAGTAAAAATCATTATATTCATCATTATCTAGATTATATATAATGATTTTTTTGGTAATATTTTCTTTTAAAAGAATATTCTCTTTATTGGTACCTATAGCAAAAAATACTAATTTGTTTAAAGAAGTTTCATAGTGATTATAATTTGGGTTAATGATGACAATACTACCTCTTTTTATTTTATATTGATGATTAGTAGTTTGAATATAACCATTACCATCAATCACAAGTAGTATTTCAAGATTAGGATGGCTATGAATAGTAGCCTTAAAAGATTCATCTATTTGGGTTGATGAAATGTATGAGACATTATTATTATTTGTTATTATAGGAATTCTTTGATGCATAATAAATCACCATAAATATTGTATAATATTCTAAAAGCCTTTTACAAGATAATTTTATTAATTTACAAAATAATCTTATTTTTAAATTGCTAAAGAAAATATAATATAAATGGAAGGATGGACAAATAAAATGAAATATTACCTAGCTATTGATTTAGGTGCTTCTAGTGGAAGACATATTATTAGCTATAAAGAAAATGAAAATGTAATACTTGAAGAAATTTATCGCTTTAAAAATAATGTTTCAAAGAAAGATAATCATTTGGTTTGGAATATTGATAATCTTTTTCAAGAAGTTAAAAATGGAATAAAAAAATGCTTGGAAAAATATCCAAATATTGAATCTTTATCCATTGATACATGGGGAGTAGATTATGTTTTAATGAATAAAGACACAGAAATATTACCATGTTATGCATATCGAGATAATCGTACAGATATTTCAATTAGCAAAGTACATGAAAAAATTCCTTTTGAAAGATTATATGAAATTACAGGATCACAATTTCAAAAGTTTACAAGTATTTATCAATTGTATGCAGATAAATTAGCTGGA
>CAKPXW010000071.1 GCA_934202505.1 uncultured Bacilli bacterium
CTTCATATCCTTCAGAGAAAGCCATTTGATGTAAAGCACCTTTTCTTGCATCAGTTGTAGCAATCACATATTTTGCATATCTTTTTGGGCCCCAAACTTTCTTTGCTTCTTCTGCTACTAAGCGAAAAGCAATAGCTGGTTCTGTTGTTGTTCCTGATTTAGAAATAACATTGATAGCTATTTTTTTGCCTGAAATATGTTTAATTACTTGAGCTGTATATGTTGGAGATAATGTGTTTCCTAAATAAATAATTTCACATTTTCCTTTATTAACAATACCATTAATTGCATCTATTGCAGCTTTTGCTCCAAGATAACTTCCGCCAATTCCAATAACTACTAATACATCACATGTTGAAACTATTCTATCTGCAACTGTTTGTATTTTTTTAATATCTGCATTAGTTAACTCATTAGCATAAGTAGTCCATCCTAAAAAATCAGATCCTTCTCCTGTTTTATTATCAATTTTATCATTGATTTCTTTAACTTGTGGAGCAAGATTTTTTAGTGGGACTTTAATCTTATTAACTTTTGATAAATTTAATTTAATCATGTACTTTTTTCTCCTTTAATTGTTCTTGAATCCAACCATTTAAATGTTCTTGTAGTGGGGCAAATTCAGCACCTGGTTCATTAATACTATTAATCTTATAATTCGAATAACGATATCTAGTTTTGGGTGAACAAGCTTTTATTGAAAGTTTTATGTGTTTTGTTTTTTCATCAACATCTAATATTTTAGCATACAAAATATCATCTAATTTGGCGATTTTTGTAATATCTCGAATATATTCTGTTGATATTTCAGAAATATGAATAAGGCCTGTATACTCTTCATTATCCAAAGATCTTACAAACAAACCATAATGCTGCAGACCTATCACCTTAATTTTAATAATATCCCCTATTTTAAATGGTACCATTTAATCCACCACCTACTTTATGATTATATCATAAAAATGCTAATATGTTTCAAAAAATGCATTTTTTTGCTAAGATTAATTAAAAAAGTCAATTATTCACTATATTTAGTGAGTCATCAACTTTCGTAGCATAACAACTGTAAAACTCAGGTTATAACATTGGAGGAATTTAGTGTTGCAAAGATTTTTTTAACTATCTTTAGCAAAATTTACTTTTTCATTTAACATTGAAATTACTTTATTATTTTAAATACTATCAATTATTTTAAGTTTTTGGTATAATACTAAGTCGTAGAAGGTGATAAAAATGGAAAATGAGGAAATTAAACGTCAAATAATCACAGTTCTTGAAAAAATAAGGCCATTTCTTCAACGTGATGGTGGTGACATCGAATTTGTTGATTATAATGATGGTGAAGTTTTTGTAAAAATGATTGGTGCTTGTGCTGGTTGCGAATTAATTGATAATACATTACAAGATGGTGTAGCAACTTTATTGCAAGAAGAAGTCCCTGGAGTTGTTAAAGTAACAAATATTTTAGAAAAAGAAGAACTTTTGTAGGTTCTTCTTTTTAATTGCTTTCTATAAGTCTTCTTTTATAATAAATGTTTATTTTAGAGTTTTTAACAATTTGTTTGAATTCTTTTATAGTTTTTGTATTCATTAATTGTTGATATAATTCTGATCTTTTGGCATTATCGCCTTCTTGTCTTTGAAGATTATATTTAGCTTGCCTTTTTAATATATCAAGTTTACTTTCCTCTTTATACTTAATCTCTATTTCATAAACAAGTAAAGGATCTACATTTTCAATAATTACTTCAAGATTATCACGATGTTTAATAATAACATTGCTTGAAGCAAACACTTCTCCATCATATATGTTTTTAAAAACTAATCTAATTGTTCTATTTTTCATCATTAAATTCCCATTAATAAAGAAAATAGAAAGATGTTGAATATTATTTTCATTAAAAGAATTAAAATTTGTTATAGTCATTGCGTTTTGATAATCTTCATATAGATTAAAATCACCATTTCCATTATATACAAGTACTTTAAGTTCTTTAGGGTTATTAATATCATACTTTAAAGTTCCATCGGTTAAAGGAATAATTGCTCCACTTTTAGCAAGTACTGGTATCGAAGTTAAATTTCTAGTCATAGAGACAACTTTTCCACCTGTATATGAATCATTAGTGAAAACATCATACCATCTGCCTACAGGTAAATAAACTTTATTTGTACTATAACCTTTAAATTTAGATTTTTTTGTAATAGGACTAACTAATAATTGATTGTTAAATATATATTCATTTTTATATTCATAAGCTTCTTTGCTTTCGCTATCATAGTAATATAAAGGTTCAATTAATGCTAAATCATCTAAATATGTTCTATAAGCAGCAGAATATAAAAATGGAATCATTCTATGTCTTAATTTTAAATAATCAACAATTAAAGAACCTATGCCATTTTCATATACCCATGGTTCTTTAGTGTAAACTTCTTCACTTTGACAATGTAACCTTAAAATAGGTAAAAATACACCTAGTTGAACATATCTTAAGTTCAATTCATCATCTTTAATACCTGCCATAAAACCGCCAATATCATGACTCCACCATGTATATCCAATATTTGATGCAGTTATTGTAAAATAAGGAAGATAATCTAACGATGTCCAAGAAATAACAGAATCCCCAGAAAATCCTAATGGATAACGTTGTGAACCAATTCCTGTGTATCTTGTTAAAATTAATCCTTTATCTTGGAAATGGTAATGAGCAAGTTCAAATCTTGTATCATCTATCCACCAATAATCTATTCCTTGTTTTTCAAGAGGATGGTGCATTATATCAAAATAACCATTTAAAAAAGATGGGGAAGAAAAATCCATTTTAATAGGTTTATATTCTTTAGGATTTTCATTCATATATAATGCCATTTTAGGATATTGTTTTTCATACCAACAAATATCATTTGGATGCAAGTTGAAAAAAGTAATAAGATGTCTTTTATGTAATTCATTTAAAAATTTTCTAGGATTAGGAAATAATTCTTTGTTCCAAGAATAACCTGTCCAACCCCATGTCCATCGTGCAGAATCTTTGTTAAATCCAAACTCTTCTTTATCTCTTTGAAGTTCTTTTATTTTATAATGCTCATACATAGTTGTTGAATAATGCCAATCCATATCAATAGTTGCTACAGTTAATGGAATTTCATGTTCTTTAAATTTATCCATTAAAGATAGATATTCTTCATCTGTGTAAGCATGATATCTACTCCACCATACGCCAAAAACAAAACGAGGTAATAATGGTGCTTTTCCTGATAATTCATAAAACGCATTTACTGCTTTTTGATATTCATGTCCATATGCAAATACATATAAATCTATTGCTTTTTTTTCGCGATGAATAAGAATTCCTTCATCATTAAATAATAATGAATTGCTATCATCTATTACCGCTACACCATTTTTAGAAACAACTCCACTTTCAAGGTTTATTTCTTTTCGCATTTTTGGATAATATTTGTTGATTCTTCCATCACAGCCATCTAATCCACTAGATGTTCCAAGTAAATTTTCTTTATTATCTAAAGATATTTTTTTATCATTTAATAATACAAAAGAGTTTTCAATACTATCTTCAATATGCAATACTGCTTTGCTTGTATTTATTTCAAGATAAGTATCATTTTTTTTGATAGTAAAATTAACTTTTGGTAAATCTCTATATATAAAAGCTGTACTTGCTAAATCTACAAAAGCATCTTTTTCTATTCTAAATAAGCATTCTTTTAAAACAGTTACACGATAATTTTTATAAAATACACAATTATCTTTTAAAGCAATAGGACGAGTTTTTATTATTAAGTTGTTATTAAGTTTCATAAATTATTTCCTTTTATTAATTAATTTAATTTTATTTTAAAAGAATATAATATTACATTCAAGAAATAAGTTTATAATGTGCAAAATATTTCGTTAATATACTTAAATATGAAAAAAAATAGACTCACGTCTATTTTTATTCGTTCCTATTTATAATTTGAACTATGTTTTGCTTTCTTTTCTTGTTCTTTAAATTGATCATTACTTATTGCATATAAAAGGCCAGCGCCTAATAAAATAAACAATAAAATAACTACCATAAAATAAACCCAAGTTGAAACAGGAGAAGCTTGCACAAGCTTTCCATCATAAATGCCTTTTACACTATAGCCAACTCTACATAAAGCAGGAACTGCTTGAAAAATAATTCCAGCAAGTGTTAAAGGAAAATATTTGTGGAAAGATGCATTTGGAAGCCAAGTTAATACAATTACAGCTACAATCCATAGTAAAGCAACAATCTTAATAATCCAATAGAAGACATTTCCATAAACACTCATAGGTAAAGCAGGATTTTTAATTACTTCATCTCCTATATAATAAGATGATCCTTTCTTTCCTACTAGGAATGAAAACATCAAAGAAATTGCAATAATAAACAAAAGGCAAAATGTTGATAAAGCTTTATATCTTGTTGAATATTTTTTCATTTTACTTTCCTCCGATTTATTTTATTATTTAATAATAAAAGAAAAAAGTCAATAATAATTTAATGTTTGTCAGAACTTAAAAGTGTTGTAAGTTGAGATAGAATGTCATTGCCACTAGTTAAATTAATATTTCCAACTTTTTCACATATTCTTTCAACATATTCAAGTTCTTTTAATTTGTATAGTGTTTTATTTTCTTCCATAAGTCTTGCAGTATTTAATAAAGAACGTGTTGAAGCAACTTCTTCTCTTCGTGTTATCACATTAGCTTGAGCTTTCTTTTCAGCAAGCAATACAGTATTCATAATATTCCTAATTTCACCAGGCAAAATCAAGTCTTTAACTGCAATTTCTTTTATCTCTAAATATAATTCTTTTGCTTTTTCTTTTAAAGATGACAATAAGAAAGAAGACATTTCATTTTTAGAAGTTAATATAGTATCTAAACTTTTATTTCCTACATAATCTCTTAAAGCAAGTTGAATTGCTACATAAAGTTGATTTTTATAATTATTTACTTCTGTTATTATTTTTACATAATCATTGATAATATAATTACATACGCAATTTATTCTTAAAGAAACTTTATCATTCGTTAAAATTTCTTGTCCTACAATATCTTGGCTTATTAAGCAAGATTCAACATTAATGATATTAACATCAATATTTACTTTTAAAAAATAATATTTTCCAGGTTCACATAATTTAACAAATTTATTATTGTAAAATAAAACTCCTTTTTGATTTATTCCTATTTCAAATTTATAAAAATAATTTTCTAACGCTTCATTTTTAAATAAATATGTTGGAAAATCATCAGGTATTTCTGGATTATTTAAATCAAGGCAAATAAAAGTATGCTTTCTATTAATATTCCAAAAATAATAATCCCCAGGTTTTAAAACTTCAACAAAAATGTCATTTACAAAATGCAAAGTCAATTTAGTATCTAATGCTTTAAATTGAATAGTATTTTTTATAAATTCTTCATCAGTTGCTAAAACTTCTACATTAATTTTTGATTTTAATGCTATAGGTTTATCATCTATCTTACAAATTTCATAGCGTTTACAATATGTCGAAAAATAGGCTCCTGCATTAACCATTTTAACAAATTTCCCTTTTTTGAATAAAAAACCTTTTGCATCTTCATTAATAATTATTTTCATTGTTTTCACACTCCTTCTATGTCAACCATTTTAAATGGATAATTTCATTGTGTTCTATAAAGAAAAAACGGTCTTTGATTAAGTAATATCTCCTTAAGGCGGAATATATATATTTGGCCTTAAATCTAATATTACGATATCCTCATCGAACAAAGTTTAATCTTTATTATCAATTACTTACTTTATCTAACGAGCCTAAAGTTTTTATCGATACGAACACTTTTTTAATAAGTCTCAAACTTTTTTTGTGCTTTTACCGCTTAGCAATAGATTTCTACAATCTAGTAGGATTCGAACCTACGAATACAATGTCTATACAGGACATTTCAAGAAATAATAAACATTATTTCTTTAGTTAATAAGATTTCAGTATACATTTTGGTATTTCTCATGCACTGTGATAACTATAATATATCCACCTTATCGAAAATCTTATTAATTTGATTATAACTTTTTTTAATATTTAATTCAATTATTTTGTAAAAATACAAATTTTCTTTAAGTACATTCAATATATACTAATTTCCGTTTTTTCTCAATTGTTATTTTTTTTACTGAATTTAATTTAACAAAAAAACTAGATCTCGTCCACTAACAAACGGAATCTAGTTTGTCAAATGCATTATTCTTTTTCTTAAACGGAATTTACTTTGTCATTTAATTTTCCTTGATATTTAAACCCTGTTATTCCTTGAGCGTCATAGTAATAATAAATACTTTCTTCTACTTTGTTATTAATTAGATTGATGATTTCTTCTTTGGGGATAGTACTTCCTTCTACATAATATTTGTGTAAGAAAACTCTGGTTTTCTTACTTATTCTTATGTCTTTATGATACTTGATATACTATCGTTTATCTTTTCATTATTTTTTTCGCTTTTTTGGCAGTTTTTTACATTTAAATACACATTTTCTAAGCAAAAAAAGAGGATGAGAACCTATTTTAATTTTATAGGTTTCTAAACATCCTCCTTGCAAGGTTGTGTTAATTATAATTTATTTATTCTTTTACTTTATTATGATTTTATAATTTTAAAAAAGCAATTTTTATGCAAAACCAACTGAAAGTTATCACGGAAATGTATAAATTTAACTAATATTTATAATTTTAATACTTTAGATAAAAAAATTAGCAATAATTCATAAACAACATATAATACAATTGTGCTATATCCAATAATCATAAATACAATAGTTGGAATACAGCTTACCACAAACTGATTAATAAAAAATAATATTGTACTAACTATCACAATAAATAAATGAATTAAATAAGGTATTACTCTTATATATAAAAATGGAGGATTAGTTATTTTTTTCTTTAAATATAACTAATTTTCTTAAAAACGATTTTTTGGGTACAATTAATTTTTTGATTATAATATTTGAAAAATAACAATCGTGTCGACTGCCCAAAATCAAATTAGCAAAATGCATAAATAAAACATCTAATATGCATATAAAAAACACGATTATTTCCTTGGAATTCATATATTGCTCCTTTATTTATAAATATAAGATAACAAATAATTTATTGTGGCTGTTGCAATTGTTTCTCCAGATATTACTATTGCTCCTTTAATCATCAATTTAGTAATAGTAGGTGTAATTGCATCTTGTATAGCATTTAAAGCTACATTACCCCATAATCTAGTAGTAGCTTGTAGACCATTCAACGTTATTTTTTCAGTTAAATATTTATTAGAAGCAGTCGTGATAGCCTTAATAGCCATTGTCCCTTTTCTAGATAATTTCATATTAGAAGTGAACTAGTCAAGAGAAAGTAGACACTTTATAGTGCTTAGGGGGTAAAAAACTCTTTAAATTGTTTAGGAGTTAGATAATTAAGTGAATAAGAAGGCCTTTGTTCATTGAAGAAAGTGATGTATTCTTCAATGCATTTAATAGGATCTTCTTTTTCTTTTATTTTAAAATCATTAAATAATTCTTCTTTTAACCAACCATTAATAGATTCCATAGCTCCATTATCAGTAGGAGTACCTGCACGAGACATAGAATGTGTGATATTATATAAAGGTAAAAGTTCATTGAAACTTTTCGAAGAATATACAGATCCTTGATCGGTGTGCAAAATCATCTTGAGATTTTTATATTCTTTTTTCTTTTCTATTAATTCATTTAAACCATTTATATAAGTAGTTCTATCTCCTTTGATTGTAGAAATATCATAAGCGATAATTTCATTATTAAATAAGTCCATATATAAAGTTAATTCATAATAATCTTTATTAACCCAAAATGCAGTCATATCTGAAACGACAACTTGATAAGGTTGGTTAATAGCTAAATCGGCAAGTAATAAATTAGGATATATTTTATATTTTTTACCTGGTTTAGCATATTTGCATCTTTTAGAAACACTTCTAATACCAGCAAAAGCAAAGCAACGTTGAGCATAGTTATCTGACATAGTTTGACCTAAATCCAACTTTATTTTAGCGTTTAGCCATCTATATCCGTGTGTAGGATACATTAAATGATATTGTCTAAATAACTCAATATCATTATTTCTTTTTAATTTTTTTGATGATAAATTATTCATTCTATTTCTCCATTTATAAAATCCAGAGCGATTGACATCCATAATTCTACATAATTTTTGAACAGGGAAATCATTTGATAGTTTGTAAATTATTTCGAATTCGAATTGCTTAAACTGATGAATTCCTTTTCCTGACCACCTCCTTTGACAGCATAACCTTTTTTTGCACGTTCAGTTTCAACACGAGCTTTGATTACTTCATCGATTAATTCTTCTCTAGATAAAGATTCTAGATCGTCGAAATTTTTCTTCTTTGCTTTATTAATAACTTTTAAAGTATCTTTACCATCAGACATTGGTGGAAGATGATTTAAATCTCTATATTGGCGCATATAGTCTCTTGCTGTATACCAATTAAGACTATATTTCTCAGCAGCATCACCTATGGTAATTTCATGAGTATAGATTTGATGTCCAATTTCCATTCTTTCTTCTTTTGTATAGTTCATAAAGATACTCCTTTCTGTATACAATTATAAAACTAGTGTCGACAAGTGGCGAGTTTATGTATACACCTATGCGCATAGGTGTATACATAAACATTAATAGTGTCTACTTTATTAATAGCACTTCAAATACCGCTCTTATGAAAGACAGGGGAAATTAAAAGTCCCTACTATTCATGAGGGTGCAGATGCAAGGAAGATTGAGGAAAAATATCTCACCGGACAGATAAGGAAAGGTTCATGGAAGGT
>CAKPXW010000072.1 GCA_934202505.1 uncultured Bacilli bacterium
CTTTTAGTGTTATTACTTGCAATAGACCAAATAAGTAAACGTCTTGCCGTACATTTTCTAAAAGGTGGAAAGATTGTAAAAATTATAGGTGACTTTTTCACACTTGAATTAACTTATAATTCAGGTATTGCTTTTTCGTTATTAAAGAATGCTCCTGGATGGGTATTAGCAAGTATTTCAATTATTGCTTGTATTGCTCTTGAATACTATTTAATAAAGAAAAAACCAGATGATAAAATATTAAATATCGGAATAATTTGTTTAATTGCTGGTGCTCTTGGCAATGGTATAGATAGATGGCTTATGGTTTTTGGAGTTTATAAGGGAGTTATTGATTTTTTTGCCACTGATTATTTCGCTGTATTTAATGTTGCTGACATTTATGTAACCATTACTTGCATAGGACTTTTAATTTATGCCATATTTGGTCATGATGATAGTGAACCATCTTATAAGGAGTTAAAAGAAGCTAAAAAGAAACTTGAACAAGAACAAGCAAGTGAGGAAACTAATGATGAAGAAAATCAATCAACTAGTAACTAATTTTGATGATTTAGATAGTGATTTATTTATTGTAAATCAAGAAGATGCTAATAATAGACTTGATAAGTTTCTTAAAGAAAAGAAAGAAAATATATCTAGAAATTATTTACAAGATTTAATAAAAGAAGGATACGTTTTTGTAAACGATAAACAAACTACAAAACCATCTTTAATTTTAGAAGAAAATGATAAAATTCTAATTTATTATAAAATGGTAGAAGATTTAAATATCTTACCTGAAAATATTCCTTTAAATATAGTTTATGAAGATGATGATGTTATTGTCATTAATAAAGAATCAGGTATGGTAGTTCATCCATCTCCTGGACATGTTAATAATACACTAGTAAATGCTTTACTATATCATTGTAAAAATCTTAGTACTATAAATGGTATAAAAAGACCTGGAATAGTACATAGAATTGATAAAGATACATCTGGACTTTTAGTTGTTGCTAAAAATGATAATGCTCATAATTTTCTTGCCAATCAATTAAAAGATCATAGTATGGCAAGAACATATTATTGTATCGTAAAAGGAATTCCTGAAAGCAAAAAAGGAATGATAAAAACACTAATAGGACGTGATAAAAAAGATCGTTTAAAACAAGCGGTGGTTAATGAAAATGGAAAAGAAGCTATTACTGAATTTGAACTTATTAAAACAATTGGTAGTAACTATTCTTTAATCAAATGTCATTTACAGACAGGAAGAACTCATCAAATTAGAGTTCATATGAATTTTATTAAACATCCAATTATAAATGATCCATTATATGGTGAAAATAATAAAATAAAAATGGATACTTATTTATTACTTCATGCAGCTTGTCTTGATTTTGTTCATCCAACAAGTAAAGAAAAAATGCATTTTGAAATCGATTTACCAGAAAGATTTTATAAAGTAATGGATTTTTTAAAAGATAAATAGGAGGTTTTAATCATGAAAAAAAGTATATTAAGAAATTATGCAAAATTAATAGTTAAAAAAGGTGTTAATGTACAAAAAAATCAAGATGTAATAATTAATGCCTCTGTAGATACAGCTTATTTTGTAAAATATGTAGTAGAAGAGGCTTATAAAGCTCATGCTAGAAAAGTAAGTGTTGAATGGAATTTTGATGATTTAACTAAACTTGCATATAAATATGAATCTATTGAATCTTTATCGACAATTCCAACATGGAAAAAAGAAAAACTACAATATCGTGTTGATACATTACCAGCAATGATTCATATTTTATCTGATGATCCAGATGGATTAAGTAGCATTAATCAAGAAAAACTTCTTCAAGTAAAAAAAGCAACAGGACCTATTTTGATGAAATATCGTGAAGAAATGGATAATAAATTCCAATGGACAATTATTGGTATTCCAAGTCCTGCTTGGGCTAAGAAAGTTTTTCCTAATTTATCAAAAGCAAAAGCAATGGATGCTTTATGGGATGCTATATTAAAAGTAACAAGAGTTTATGGAAATCCATTATTAAATTGGGATGAACATAACAAAAATTTAAGCGAAAAAGCTAATAAGTTAAATGATTTAATGATTAAATCATTACACTATAAAGCTAATAATGGAACAGATTTTACTATTGATATTCAAAATTGTATGAAATTTGCCTCTGGTGGTGAATATACATTATCTAAAGTATTTTATAATCCTAATATGCCAACTGAAGAATGTTTTACATCGCCTGAAAAAAATAGTTGCAATGGAACTGTTTATGCAAGTAAACCACTATCTGTAAATGGCAGTGTAGTAACTGATTTTGGTTTTAAATTTGTAAATGGTAAAGTAGTTGAAGTACTTGCAAAAAATGCTAAAGATAAGGAAATTTTGGAAAAATTAGTTTCTACAGATGAAGGAGCAGCTTATCTTGGAGAAGTTGCCTTAGTACCATTTGATTCTCCAGTCAATCAAACAAATGTATTATTCTTTAACACTTTATATGATGAAAATGCCTGTTGTCATTTAGCACTTGGTAGAGCCTTTAATGAATGTATTAAAGACTTTGATAAATTAAGTGATAAAGAAATAGAAACAGTAAATCTTAACAAATCTATGATTCATGTAGACTTTATGATTGGAACAAATGATTTATCAATTGTTGCAACTACTTATGATAATAAACAAGTTACAATTTTTAAAGATGGACTTTGGGTAATATAATAATGTTTGAAAATAAAAAACCTACCTATGGGGATCAAATTAGAGTTAATAGAAAAATGTATTATCATTATGGAATATATGTTGATGATTCAACTATAATACATTTTGCCTCTAATGAAGAAGGACATGAACTTGATCCAAGTTATGCTTGTGTTTGCATTACAAATCTTCAAAGTTTTTTAAAAGATGGAATAGTTGAGGTTAGAACATATTCAGAAGAAGAATTAAAACTTAAAAGAAGTCCCCAAGATATTGTAAATTATGCTTTTTTAAATTTAGGAAGAAAAGGTTACAATTTAATTAGTAATAATTGCGAACACTTTGCCAATGAATGTGTTTTTGGAAAAAGTGAATCAACACAAGTTAATAATGTAAAAAGTTTTATAAATAATCTATTTAATGAAAGAAAGTGAAATATCTTTCTTTTTTCTTTACATTTTTATTTTTTATATTATAATAGAGATACACCGGGAGGGGGTGTGCTATGACAGAAGAAAGAAAAAAAGCTTTAACAAACTTAAAAACTGTTAAAGGCCAAATTGAAGGAATAATCAAAATGATAGATGATAATCGTTATTGCATAGACATTTCCAATCAAATTCAAGCAAGTATCGCTATTTTAAAAAAAGCCAATTATGAAATTTTGCAAGGACATTTAAACAATTGCATAAAAAACGATTTAAAAGATAACAGTCAAGAAAAGGTTGATGAAATATTATCAATAATAAAAAGGATGAGTTAATATGAAAAAGAAATTTATTGTAATAGGCATGAGTTGCTCTGCATGTGCAAGTCATGTAAACAAAGCCTTAACATCTTTAAAAGGAGTAAGCAATGTTAATGTTAATTTAGTTGCTAATACTGTAGAACTTGAAGTGGAAAATGTAACTGATGAGCAATTATTTAAAGCTGTAGAAAAAGTAGGCTATGGATTAAAAAAATTAGATGAAAATGAATATGCTAAAAAAAGTAATGCAAAATTTATTAAATTATTGATTTCTGTAGCATTTTTAGTTTTATTACTTTATGTTGCTATGGGGCCAATGATCGGAATTCCATTTTTTATTGATCCGATGGAAAAACCATTAATTTATGGAATTATTCAAATAATAATTTTACTTCCTATTGTAATTTTAAATTTTCATTATTTTACAAGTGGTTTTAAAAAACTAATTCATGCAAATCCAAATATGGATAGTTTAGTAGCTTTAGGTGCAAGTGCTGCTATTTTATATAGTTTATATTCAATGATTATGATAATTATTGGCATGGTAACTAATAATCATGAATTAATTCATAAGCATCATATGGATTTTTATTTTGAAGGAGCAGGCTCAATATTAACGCTGGTAAGTATTGGTAAATATATTGAAACAAGAAGTAAAAGTAAAACTTCTTCAGCCATTAAAGAATTATTAAAATTACAAGGAAATGAAACAATAAAAGTTGAAAATGATAAAGAAATAATATGCAAGGTTGAAGATATAAAATTTGATGATATTTTAAAAATTAAAGAGGGAATGATTATTCCTGTAGATGGTATTATTGTTTCAGGCAATGCCTCTGTTGATGAATCATCATTAACAGGTGAATCAATACCTGTATTTAAAAAAGAAAATGATAAAGTTGTTAGTGGTACTATAAATACTAATGGATTAATTATTATAAAAGCTAGAAGTACTACCGCAAATTCTACTCTTGCTAAAATTATTTCTCTAGTAGAAGAAGCCTCAACTTCTAAAGCACCAATTTCAAGACTTGCCGATAAAGTTTCGGGAATATTTGTGCCAATTGTAATGGCAATTTCCTTAATAACATTTTTAATACATTTAATTGTTACAAAAAGTTTTGCTACCTCTTTAACATATGGAATATCTGTATTAGTTATATCTTGTCCATGTGCGTTAGGTCTTGCAACACCTATTGCTATTATGATTGCGACAGGAATTGGTGCTAAAAATCATTTACTAATTAAAAATGCCGAAGCTTTAGAAAAGTTACATTCAATAGATACAGTCGTTATGGATAAAACAGGTACTATAACTACAGGAAAACTAGAAATAAGTAGTGAAACTATTTATGATGATAATTTTAAATCAATTATTTACTCACTAGAATCAATGTCAAATCACCCACTAGCTAAGGCAATTAGTGTTGCTTATTCTAAGGAAACAAAACAAAATGTAACTGATTATCAAGCAATTATGGGAAAAGGAATTACTGGAATTATTGATAATACAAAATATTATTCTGGAAATCTTGAATTCATAAAAGAAAACTGTAAAGGAAAAATTGATATTGATAATAATGGGCTTTCTATAATAATTCTTGCAAGTAAAGAAAAGATTCTAGGATATGTTACTTTACAAGATAAAATCAAAGACAGTTCAAAATTTGCTATTTCTTTATTTAAAAAAGCTAATATTAAAACTATTATGCTAACAGGGGATAATGAAAATAACGCAGAAATAGTAAAAAAAATCGTTGAAGTTGATGAAATTATTGCTAATGTTTTACCAGATCAAAAAGCAAGTGTTGTTAAAAAAATACAAGACGAAAATCATAAAGTATTAATGATAGGTGATGGTATAAATGATTCAATTGCCTTAGAAAGTGCTTATGTATCAATGGCAATTGGGGCTGGAAGTGATGTTGCGATATCATCTTCTGATATTGTTCTTGCTAAAAATGATTTACTAGATGCATATAATGCTTATATGTTATCTAAAAAAACTATAAAAAATATTAAAATGAATTTATTTTGGGCATTTTTCTATAATGCAATATCAATTCCCCTTGCTTGTGGAATTATCCCTTCAATTAAACTTACTCCAACAATAGCTGCTCTTGCTATGTCATTTAGTTCAGTATTTGTTGTATGTAATGCCTTAAGACTATATCATTTTAAAAAAGAAACATTAGAAAATAGAAAGGAATTAGTTAAAATGGAAAAGATTATCAAAGTAGATGGCATGATGTGTAATCATTGTGTTATGCATGTTGAAAAGGCTCTTAAAGAACTATCTTTTATAAAAGATGTCAAAGTTTCTTTAGCAGATAAAGAAGTTGTAATTACTTATGAAGGTAATTATGATGAAAAAGCCATAAAAGAAGCTATTAAAAATGCAGGATATACTGTAGTTGAATAATCAGAAGTGCTTAAGGTATTATACTTTAAGCATTTTTTATGGTGCTTTTTCATATTTACGATATAAATTGCGATTTTTCTTAAATTATTATATAATTTAGGGGAGGTGAATATAAATGGCAAAACCAATAATAGCTATTGTATACGATTTTGATAAAACATTATGTGACCAAGATATGCAAAATTACTCATTCATTCCCCATCTTGATATGACTCCTGATGAATTTTGGGGGGAAATTGGAGAATTCCAAGAAAAAGAAAATATGGAAGGTATTTTATCATATCTTTATATGATGGTTAAAAAATCTAAAGAAAAAGGAATTCCAATTTCTAAAGATTATTTAAAGTCACTAGGAAAGGATGTACATTTATATCCAGGGGTTAAAGAATGGTTTGCAAGAATTAATCAATTTGGTCAGGAAAATGGTGTAATTGTTGAACATTACATTATTTCTTCGGGGATTAAAGATATAATTGAAGGCACAGAAATTGCCAATGAATTTAAAGCAATTTATGCTTGTGATTTTTACTATGATGAAAAAGGTGATGTTGTATGGCCTAAAATTGCCATAAATTTCACTTTAAAAACACAGTATATGTATAAAATTAATAAAGGAATAAAAGACATTACTGATGCTGAAGAAGTAAATAAAAAGACAAAAATTAAACGCGTTCCATTCCAAAATATGATATATATTGGAGATGGACTTACAGATATTCCTTGTATGACGATGCTAAAAAAACAAGGTGGAAGATCAATTGGTCTTTATACTAATAAAACTTTAGATAATGTGCAACAATTTTTATTAGATGAAAGAATTAATTTTATTTGTAAAGCAAATTATTCTGAAAATTCAAAACTTGATAAAATAGTTAAACTTATTATTTCATCTTGTGCTTTAAATACAAGACTTGAAATTGAAGAGGAAAAACAAATAAGACAAGTAGAAGCTAGACAAATTAAGGAAGGTATGTAAAATGAATAAAGTAATATCTTGGGATGAATATTTTATGGGTGTAGCTTTACTTTCTGCTAAAAGAAGTAAAGATCCTAATACTCAAGTTGGTTGTTGTATTGTTAATGAAAATAAAAGGATAGTAGCAGTTGGATATAATGGTATGCCCCGTGGTTGTGATGATGATAAATATCCTTGGTCAATAAGAGAGGGAAACATCAATGAAACAAAATATGGCTATGTAGTTCATGCTGAATTAAATGCTATATTAAATGCTACCACTCCACTTGCAAATTGTATTTTATATGTTTCATTATTTCCTTGTAATGAATGTACTAAGGCTATAATTCAATCTGGTATTAAAGAAATTGTCTACTTAGATGATAAATATAATGGTGTTGCTTTTGATCTTGCAAGTAAAAAAATGCTCCAAGATGCTAAAATAAAAACTAGAAAAATGCAAATGGAGAAAATCATATTATAATATGCCAGTTATTGTTCATATAGATATGAATAGTTTCTTTGCAAGTTGTGAAGTTAAAAGAAATCCTGAATTAAAAGGTAAAAAAATAATTATTGGTGGTATGTCTAATAGATCTATTGTTTCTGCTGCAAGTTATGAGGCAAAAAAAGATGGTATCTATACACCAATGCCCATTTATTTAGCTAAAGAAAAATGTCGTGATGGAATTTTCTTACCTGTTGATGGTGAATATTATTACAAAGTAAGTAAAGAAATATTTTCCTATTTAAAAAGTATCTATAAAATTGTAGATGTGGTTTCTATAGATGAAGCATTCATTGATATGAGTGATGTAAAATTATTACCAACTCCCATTGAATATTTTACAAATTTACAAAAAAACATTTATGAAAAAATGCATATACCTTGCTCAATTGGGGTTTCTTATAATAAATTTTTAGCTAAAATGGCGTCTGACTATAAAAAGCCTTTAGGTATTACTTTTATTAGAAAAAATGATATTGAAAAAATATTACATCCTATAAAAATTGAAAATATGTTTGGTTGTGGGAAAGCGACAAGTGCAAAATTAAAAGAAATCGGTATAAATAAAATTGGTGATTTATTAACTGCCAATCAATATCAATTAAAAGAATTACTTGGAAATGGTTATGATTACCTAATAAATAACGCTAAAGGTAATTATGCTGAACATGTCGTATTACATAAAGAACCAATTAAAAGTGTAGGTAACTCTCATACGTTAGATAATAATACTGATGATTATCAAACAATTAAAGAAAATTTAAAAGTATTATGTGATGAAGTTTCTTTAAGGCTTAAATCCAATGAAATGTTAGGATACACAATTACATTAACTTTAAAAAATAAAGATTTTGTAAGTAAAAGTAAATCTAAACAAATTATTGAGCCAACTAATGATAATGATAAAATTTTTATTGAAATTTTAAAATTATTGGATAAAACTAATATAGAAATTGAAAGACTCGTTGGTGTTTCTGTTTCCAATTTAATTTATAAAGACACTTATTATGAACAACTATCCATATTTTCTAAAGAGTCTTCTAATATTGACAATACTACAGAATTAATTAGAAAATTAAATAAAATAGCAGGTAAAGATATTTTTATTAAGGCTAAAGATTTAAAGAAGGTAAAATAATGGATTTGTATATTAAAAGTTATCTTGCTTATCTTTCATCAAGGAAGAATTACTCAACTAATACAATTTATGCTTATAAGCATGATTTAGAAGATTTTTTAAACTATCTTGATAAAATACATATCAAAGACCTAAATCAAGCTACAATAGCCTCTTTACAAGATTATATGGCTAGTATAAATGTTAGCAATTCAACTTATAATAGAAAAATAACTTCTATTAAAGGTTATTATTGTTATCAACTAAAACGAAATAACAATATTAAAATAAATATTGAAGATATTGAACATGTTAAAAAAGAAAAAATCTATCCTCACACATTAAGAAAAGATGAAATAGGGGAAATTATAAAATGTATTGATAATAATGTTATTGGAATAAGAGACAAGTCAAT
>CAKPXW010000073.1 GCA_934202505.1 uncultured Bacilli bacterium
ATTTGAAGGATCAACTTTAGATGAAAATGTTGTGAAAGGTGTTAAAAGTTACTTTGCCTTCATTATGGTAATTCTAGCTGTTTGTACATTAATTGTTTCTTTTGATAATTTTGATTTTACTACTTCACTTACTGCTGTTGTAGCAACATTAAATAATATAGGTCCAGGTCTAGGAAATGTTGTTGGCTCTAGTGGAACATTTGCTTATTTATCTTGGTATTCAAAACTAACTTTAATATTTGCAATGTTAATTGGTAGACTTGAAATATATCCAATTTTATTTATTTTTAGTCCAAGTACTTGGAAAAATTAAATGGTATTGCCTAAATTTGGCAATACCATTTTTATTATAGTGGTTGAATATAACTTGCAAAAGATACTTCTTCGGTATCTAATACTTTATGATCTTCTGGTCTATCAACCATGACTTTATAAACATTATCTTCTGGAGCAATAAATTCTATAAATTCAATATTATCTTCTTGATTGTAATCCATTTCATAAGTCATAACATCCATATCTGTAATACGTAAACGATATCTTGCAAAAGTTGTTTCCGTTTTCTTTCCTGTAGCTTTTACCATCCAAGAAGCACACACTCTAACTTTTTGTCCTGCTTTTAAGAAAAAGTTCCAATATCTAACAAATCCACTTTCGCCAGTTGATGCTGAACGTAAATAATTATATGTATTAAATGCATTGGCAAAATTAAGTAATCCTGTGCCAACTTTTTCTTCTAAGCCGATTGTTGTAGGATGATTATTTACTTCTGTAGCATTAGCACAAAGTAGTGCACGAACACTATGTGGACTAGTTTTTAAAAATGGGTATTCTTGCATTAATAATGCCACATAACCAGAAGTTATAGCTGCTGCTGGACTAGTACCAGAGATGACTCCTATATCAATTACGGAAATACTTATTCCAGGCGCCACTAAATTAGGTTTACTTTGGTTTGTATTTGTTACATATGATGAAAAATTAGCTAATACAGGCGTACTTCTTGCTGTAGCTCCAACTGTAATAACATTATATCCCATGCCAGGATTTGCCACATAATGATTTTCATTATTATTGCCAGAAGCTGCTACTACTGTCTTTTTATAATTCATTATAATATAATCAAAATAAGCTGAATCTGATAAATAGTTACCTGTAGGTTCAGAATCTCCATAACTACAATTTATAATATCCACTTCATTATCAAGTAACCAATCTATTTCACTACTTGGATTTCCAAATAGTTCTACGCTAAATAATTTAGCATTTTTAGCAATTCCACCTTCTCCAGCAATTATTGCCGACATAGCTGTTGCATGATCAGTTTTAGTTTCAATATAATACCATTCATCACGACATGTAATATCGACATTAGCTAAGGCATCACTATCTTTATCAGCAATACCACATTCTAAAATTCCAATTCTAATTCCTTCACCATTTAAATTTGGATTGTCATTGGTAATAGTTGTTCCACCAACCAAATTTTTAGCACTTGTCATATATTCTTCATATTTATAATCTGTTTTTACAGTTATCTCTTCAATAAATGATGATTTACATAATTCATTTAAAATACTATTATCTATTAGCTCATCTTTAGAAATTTCAAAAGAAAAAAATGGAGCGTATTTAGAAACATACAAATTTGTAAAATTAATATTATCAAATTTATCAATAAGTATATCATTCATTAATGAATGATATTGTTTTCCTTCTTGAAGTAATTCTTTCTTTTGTAAGTCTTCATAATACTTAGTAATTTCCATTCCATAACCTTCATACTTTTTAGTAACATTAGAACTATCATAAGAATAATTAAACTTAGCTAAACAAGAAAAATAATTAGTTCCCACACTTGTTGCATCAGTAGATAGATCTTTTAAAGAAAAATCTTCAAATACAATCTTATTTAAATAAGTTTTGTTATCTGACACTTGTTGCATCTTATTTTGACCACTAGATAACATAGCGGATAAAAAAATAAAAAATAATAATTTTTTAGACATAAAAAGTCCCCCTTTACATACATAAAAACACTAAATGGGGACTTTTTTGCTCATTTTATTTAATTAGTTTTCCTGAAGCGTATAAATTATTATTTACATAAATTGTATATTCATAATCATAAAGTGAAAATTCAGGATAAGTTTCATTAATATTTATAAAGGTTGTGGAAGTAACATTTTCAATTGTAATTGATGTTGCATCTTCTTTTGTAAAAGTTATATCAATTTCATATTTTTCATCCGATGAATTGTAATATTGGAAAAAGTAAATATTTGTACCATTTTTCATACCTGTATAAAATAGAATAAAAATAGTTGATAAACTTTGATAATTATAACTAATTAATGGATCAAAAGAAAATTCATCGCATTGGGTAGTTAATTCTTCTTTAGCAATATTAAGATATTCTTGGTTGCTTTTAAAATCATTTTTATTTTTCATAATAGCGTATGTACTTAATGTAGAAATTAAAAAGGCAAGTACAATAGCAATAGGCATTGTTATATAAACAAATCTTCTACTAAAAGTCTTTTTATTATTTTCAATTGTATTATTATTTGTTTTTGGCTTAGCAAATGTCATTTGACTTGCTACTTTTTTGTATTGTTCATCAATATTAATTGGAACATTGTATGATTCCTTAAATTTATTTATTGCATCCTTTTTTTTCATTTTTATACCTTCCTACTATATAATTTCTTTAGTTTTTTCACTGCTAAATCAATTGTTCTTCTTACCGTTATATTGGGAATATTTGTTATTTTACTTATTTGGTCAATAGGATAACCTTTGAAATATTTTAGTTGTATTAATAATAATTCAGTTTCGCTTAATATAAATTCCATATCAACTTTCAGTAACATCAAATCATGTGTATCAATATTTTCAGACAAATATTCAAATTCATCTACTTTATTAATTTCTTGACATTGTTGTTTTGGTGTTCTTGTCAGAACATTAAATGCATAATTTCTAAAACATATAAATAACCAATCGGAAACAGAATTATATGAACTATTCTTTAATTTCAATTTATATAATACTTCAGGAACTTTAAGGAAAAATGAATTTACTATGTCCGCAGAATCTTCAATCGAATGTGTATAACTCATTATGAAATTAATATAACTTTGATAAAAAGTATTAAATAGTAATGAAAATACCTCTTCTTGAATATTTCCATTTTCATCTATTCCATCTAAAATGTAATTATCAAAATCACTGTTCATATTATCACTTCCTTAGTTCGTAAAAGTACACATTTACGGACAAGAAAAAAAGTGGCATATTTGAGACAAAAATAACATTTATTATATCAAATATTGATATTTTGGGCTGAAAAATGATAAAATAACATTATTCGCATAAGTGTACTTTTACGGAAAGATGAGGGAACAAATATGATATATGGTTATGCAAGAGTTTCAACAACGTCACAAAAAATCGATAGACAAATAGTAGAATTTAATAAATTAAACATTGACCCAAAAAATATTTATATTGATTATCAATCAGGTAAAGATTTTAAAAGAGCCTCTTATCAAAAACTTAAAAAGAAATTGAAAAAAGGAGATACTTTATATATAAAATCTGTTGATAGACTTGGCAGAGATTACGATATGATTATAGATGAATGGCGTGAAATTGTCAAAAAACTTGGAGTTGATCTTATGCTCATTGACATGCCAAATTTTTCAGCTTTTACCTTTCAATCTTTATTAATCAATCGATTAGCTTCAGACTTAATATTACAAATATTATCTTTCTTTGCTGAACAAGAAAGGATTTGCATTAAAAATAGACAAAAAGAAGGTATTGCTATTGCTAAAGCAAAAGGTGTTAAATTTGGTAGAAGATGCGCTACCTTGCCTGAAGATTTTAAAGAAAAAGTAAAAAAATATAATAATAAAGAAATATCTTTTAACGAAATTATTAATTATTGTAATTTTTCAAAAACCACTTTTTATAAATATAAACAAATTATAGAAGCTTAATTATTTAATATTTTCTCTTTTATATCTTTTAGAATTTGCCTTATAGAATACTCTGTCCTTTTTAAAATAAATGGCAATTTTCGAATTGAAACATCATTGAAGATTAATGAGATTATTTCTTTTTCTGCCGAAGTAAATGCTATTGGAAAACATAAATCATCGTTAGTCATTATTGTATTTATCTTTTTTTCAACAATTTCAGAATTAATAATTATTCTCTTATTTTTATTTTTAAAATTTATAATACAGTTTTTACATACACTATCAAAATAAGAAAGAAACTTGATTTTAAAAACATAATCAGCATATTCTTCTAAAATAAAAGCTGAAGGAAATGTTTTGCTTTGATAATCATTTGCTTTTAAAAAGGCTTTAGCAAAAGCATTATTATTATCACTAAATGATTTAATGCATTCATCATAATCAAAAGCTATTTTCTTTTTTATTAAAAATTCTTGTAAATAATAATAGATGTTTTGTCTATAATCTTCTTGATCATCTTTTTTTAACTCATAGATATATTTAAGAATAATGTTATCTACAATATTTTTATAGAAGAAAAAAGCCTCTTCATTTTGCTTGTCATATTGTAGATATAAAGAATAAAAAGCCATACATACCATCTCCTTTAATAATTAATACATAGTAAAAACATTATAATTATCTCTTTTTGCTCAATTTTTTTATTTAAAGTGACATTTTTTGATAAAATTCACCACATTTTATGTTTTATTATCCTTTTAAGTATATAGAGGAATAAAAAATATGAAAAAAAGTAATTACTATAAATTAGATGTTTCAACAATACAAAGTACAAATCAACTTATTTTTTATATAATTTCTTATTCTTTATATAAAAAATATCAAGATGAATTAATAAATTTAACCAAAGAAGATTTAGGCTTTGAAATACCTACATCTTATTTTGAAGATTTAAATCTTGACTATTTTATAGAAAAAGTCAAATTATTCATTGCAATAAGTGGAGATAATACTTATGAAATATACGCTTATAAAGACTTAACTAATTTAAATAGTTGTATTAGAATTCCATGTTTAAATGTTAAAGAAAAGGATTGTACGATTTTATCTTTTAATATTAATATATTTTTTACTAAAAATTATCATTTTTATATTATTAAAAAAGTAAATGGTACTAGAAACAATGTTTTTCCTATACTAACAAGAACTTATTATTTAGTTTATTATTTTAATGATAAATATTTTGATAAAATCAACTTAGGAAACAATCTTCTGTTAAAAAAAGAAGTAATTTCTAATTCTTCTTTTCTGTCTTTTAACTATTCATTTTCCTATGAAATAAAACTTACTCTTACAAAATATTATAATTTGAAGCAAACTTTATTATATTTTTTAAATAATGAACAATCTATTCTTACAAATTATGACATGTTTATAAAGAAAATTAACTCAACAACTTATTTTCTTATTGATCAATATATGCAAATAATAAAATATACTTTTTCCAAAAACTATATTTTTATTGGAACTGATAAATCTATTTTAAAAGAAAGAATTGATAATACAATTTCTATTGAAAATAATAAATATCGTTTATCATTTGCAATATTTCCCAATAATATTTTTTATTTAATTTCAGTTTATACTTTTGCCAACCAAAGCAATGTAATAATAAATCGTTTTTTAAATGGTAAAATATCTTCTATTGAAGAAGTAAATAACCCTAACAATCAAGTAAATTTTGTTTATGAAGATAATGTTTTAAAAACAATTTGTTCAAAATATAAAATGTGTACTATTGATAATAATTCTTATTCATTTTATACAAAAGATAAAGACCCTTCAATTATTAGAAAATTCAAAGATATATCAATTACCAATGTAAATGATACTATTCAAGTTAAAGATTCTGATGGTTACCATTTTATAATCAATAATGATTTTACAAGAATTGATGAATTAGAATATTTAACTTCCAATAAAGCATCTTTACTATACGAAATAACTTATGAAAAGTATGCAATTATTATTGAAAAAAACACACAAAAAAAATATATTTTACTAAATAATCATGGCTATATAAATTCTATTTATGATAATGATGATTATGAATATATATCTAAAGATTGGCATAATTCTCGTTGTAATTTTTCTTTTATAAAAGGGAAAAGTCAAATAGTACCAAAAGAGAAATACCAACTTCAATATGAAAACACTATAAAAGAAGGAAGTTATTACTTAACATTAAAATATCAAGCAAAAATAAAAATCAAAGGTCAATTCAAAAAAAATGAAATGTACTCAATTTGTTTTTCTTTAAAAGCTAATGATAATTGTAAAATCTTTACATCAATTATTATAAATGGTATTAAAAGCGATAATTACCAAACAATAATGGTCTCTAATAATGAAAGAATTCTTTATATTCCTTATAAATATTTAAGTGATCAAAAAGAAATAGAATGTATTTTATTATCTTCAAATTCTAATTTTCTGTTTAAAGTATTATCAATCAATTATGAAGTAGCAATGAGCATAACAAATTATTATTATAATAATGATAAAATTGAATATGAAATTATAGATTCATCTTTTAAAAAAGTAATTAATTATTATGATGATAAACAAAATATTATAAAGAAAATATTAGAAAATGAAAAAAATAGTACTTATTGCATACTAGATTATTTTTATGATAAAAACAGTTTAATAATTAATAACTCAGGAACAATTAAACTTAAAAATGATAATAAATCCTATCAAATTAGTAAACCATATTGTGATAAATACTTTTATGATAATGACAAAAACCTTACTTGTTTTATTAATGGTAAAACTAATATTGCTACCGATTTTGTCTACTTTTCCGATAATTTCCAATTCAATGAAATAATCACTAATTTGAATGATAATAGAATGTATATTAAAGAACATAATAAGGCTACTTCTCTTTCATACAAATTATCATTATATACATTAACTAGTTTAATTAATAAAACTTTACATGAAAATAAAAATCATTTATATACATATTCGTTTGAAAACAAAGGATTAATTTCTAAAATTGAAGGAAAAAATATCTTAAATTTTTTTATAATTTATTTTCCATATAACTTTTCTAATAACGAAGGAAAAGTAGAAATTAAAATTAATGATGATACAATATCTTATTTATATACTTATGATAGTTCAAATCTTAAACAATTAAATTCTATTGATTATAATTTTGGGAAAATTAAATACATATATGATGTTTTTAAAAGAATTAATTCAATAGTTAACATTGATATGGATATAAAATATAAGTTTTATTATCATCAATATTCTCTAACCAAGAATATAACTACAGATTACATTAAAACTTTAAATATTTATAAAAATAAGAAACTATTATTTAAAATTAATTACAGTTATGATTTTATTGGGAAAATAATTAAAATTATTACTCCTATAAATAAAACCATTTATAAATATGATTTTGATGACTTAGTTATTAATGAATTTAATTCTTTTTACAATGAAAGAATTGAATATAAATATGATTTTCAAGGGAATTTACTAGTGGTAAGTTCTAAAAAGAAAAGAAGAGAATACCATTATGACAATTTTTTAAGATTAATAGAAATGAATGATTTAAATAATAATTATTTAATAAAAATTATTAAATATAATCTTGATGATACTATAAATTGCTTCAAAATAAATAATAAGATTTTCCATTTAACTTATCAAAAGAAATTACTATCTTCAATTAATGATACAACTTTTTCATATGATGAATTTAATAATATTATTTTAAAGCAAGAGCAAAAAAAATATACTAAATATTATTATGAAAACTATAAATTACAAAAAGAAATGGCTTTTAATGCTCAAAAAGAACTTTATGAAATAACTTATTTTTATGATAAAAATGGAATATATTCTTTTATTTACAAGAATAAGCAATATTTCTATATTAAAGATATTAATAATTCAATAATTGGAATATTTAACGAAAAAGGAATTATTTTAGCCTATTACATTTATGATTATTTTGGCAATCATATTGTTCTAGATGAAAATATGCAAGAAAATAATAAAGATAATTTTATTGGGAATATAAATCCATTTAGATTTAAAAGTTATTATTTCTTTAAAAATAATAATTTATATTATTTTAATAATTGTTTTTATAATTCTTTATTAAACATTTACATTAATAAACCAAAAAACGAAGATTATACCATTATTGATGAAGGTAATAGTTCTTATTGTTAATTATTTTTTTCAATTTTGTCTTCTAATTAATATAGTTATATTAGAAGGTAAAAAAATGGAATATGCTTATGTAAGAGTTTCTTCAACTAGTCAAAATATTGAAAGACAACTTGAAGAATTAAAAAAATATAACTTAAAAAAAGAAAATATCTTTATTGATTATCAATCTGGAAAAGATTTTGAAAGAAAAAGTTATAAAAGTCTAAAATCTATTTTAAGAAAAAATGACTTATTAATGATAAAATCTATTGATCGTTTAGGTAGAAATTATGAAATGATTTTAGAAGAATGGAAACAACTAACAAAAGAAAAACAAGTTAATATTTTAGTTCTAGATATGCCTATTTTAGACACAAGAAAAGATAAAGATAATCTACTTGGTGTTTTCGTTTCCGATATAGTTTTACAAATATTATCTTTTGTTGCACAAAATGAAAGAGAAAACATTAAAAAAAGACAATCTGAAGGAATTAAAATTGCCAAAGAAAAAGGAATACAATTCGGAAGACCTCCTTATAT